>NZ_JBHWOO010000025.1:0-6688 GCF_043424415.1 Luteococcus sp.
CTGTCGACCGCGATGCCCGAGCGTGTCCTGCTGAACGCGTTGCCGGCACCGGTCCAGCGCGTCGCCGGCGAGACGGACGACATGGAACGGGTCCATCACCGGGACCGCGTCCGGGAGCTCTTCCGCGGCGGCGGTCTTGAACCCGCTGAACCCGTCCATCGCTACCACCTCGATGCCGTCCCGCCATGCCTGCGGCCGTCCCGCGAGCCACTGCTTGAAGACGGCCTTGGAGCGGCCTTCGATCATGTCCAGCAGCCGTGCGGGGCCGGTCTTCTCGCGGGCGGGCGTGAGGTCGATGATCACGGTGACGTACTTGTCGCCCAGCCTCGTGTGTCGCCAGACGTGCTCGTCGACACCGATCGTGGTGACCCCGTCGAACCGGGCGGGGTCGTCGATCAGGCGCCGCTTGCCTTCCGCGAGGACGGCGGCGTTCGCGGCACTCCAGGACACCCCGAGACCTGCGGCGACGCGGGTGACGGTGAGGTGGTCGATGACGATGCCCCGCAGCGCCCACTCCAGGCCGCCGCGGGAGATCTTCGCACGCGGCGCCGCTGCCCGCGTCATGTCCTGCCGCCACGTGCGCCGGCAGTGTCCGCACCGGTACCGGCGCACCCGCACCAGCAGGGTCGTCGGCCGGTGCCCGAACGGCTCGTGCGCCAGTCGACGCGTGACCGTGTCCCGCGGCACGCCCTCGACACCGCACTTCCGACACCACGGGTCGTCCTCGACGACGCGGCATTCGATCGTGGCCCGATCCGGCTCGATCAGCTGGCCGACGGCGACGAGGCCGAGCTCGTCGAGGCGGCAGAACGTGGTCAGGTCAGGGGTCGCGAAAGTAGGGTGGAGCACGTCGAGGTCTTTCGGGATGGCGAGCGTGAAGAACTTCCATCATCCGGGAGACCTCGACCCCTACCCGGCCACCGACGCGCTCAACCGACTACACCCTCGTTCGTGAAGAGCCGTGAAACTGCCCTGGCGCGCATCTGGGAGAAGAACCGTGCCCGTCTGAAGGAATGACAGGGGCCGTCGCACGATAGGCAGTATTTACCGCAATCCCGTATACGGTTTTTACCGTGCTAGCGTGTAGTCATGCGCCTGGTCATCACCAACACCAAGGGCGGCGTCGGGAAGACCACCACCGCGATCTTCCTGGCCACCGCCCTCACCGAGCACGGCAGCGTAGAAGTCTGGGACGCCGACCCCCAGGGCTCAGCCTCCGAATGGGCGCTGCGTGCTGAAGAGGACGGCACCCCCCTGCCGTTCGCTGTGGAAGCGGTCAACGTCGCCAAGCTGCGGAGAGCTTCTGAGAAGGCGGACTTCACGCTGATCGACACCGGCCCCGGAGACACCCGCGGCATCGATGCCGCTCTCGAGACAGCCCGGGCCGCGATTATCCCCACTGCACCCAGCGCGATTGACATGTCCCGCGTGTGGGAGACCGAGGCCGTCTCATCCCAGGCAGTGGACTCCTACGTCCTGCTCACCCAGGTCGATGGACGCACCCGGTCCTATCGGGCCGCGCTCGAGGTCCTCGACGAACACGGCATCGGCCACTTCGAGACCGCGATCCCCCGCCGTGAAGCCATCCGTCAGTCCTTCGGCACCCGACCAGAGCGGGAGCTCTTCGGATACCAGCAGGCAGCCCTCGAGATCCTGGAGGCCACCACCGATGAAGCCTAAGAAGACCACCGCCACCAATATGGCCCCCCGCACTCGAGACGCTGAGGCGACCATGAAGGATGCCCTACCGCAGCACGAGGAGTCCGATCCGCTGCGTCACCTGACCATCCAGGTCCCGGAGTCTCTGCGACGAGAGCTGAAGACCCGTGCCAGCCAACAGGGCACCACCGTCCGACAGATCGTCGTGACCGCCATTCAGCAGGAACTCGACAAGCAGTAAATACCGTAATCCCGATTGCGGTATTTACTGCTTACGACAGGCGACTTCAGGCCCGGCTAGGTCCATCAGTCTGCATAGGATGCCTCCCATGGAAGCTCCGATGCAGATGGACCGTGGAACCGCTACCCAAGGTCTGCGGGACTTCGCCCGCCACTGGACTGAGCGCATCGGGGCCTGGCGCGAGACAGGCCAGACCCATACGGAGAAGTCGTACGCGCAGTCGTTCTGGTCTGATCTGCTGCGCTGCTTCGGGGTGATTCCCGAGCGCATGGATCTCTTCGAACGAGATGCTTCCCGGGCCAGCAGCGGCAACACCGGCTACATCGACTTCTTCTGGTCCGGCGTTGCCATCGGTGAGGCAAAGTCTCTAGATGCCCCCCTCGATCCTGCTCTGGACCAGGCCTTGGACTACCTCTCTGGCGGATCCATTGGCCAGTTCGAGTGGCCGAAGTACGTCATCCTCACCAACTTCCAGCGGCTGCGCATCGATCGACTCGGATCCGACCCCTGGACCGTCGATTTCGACATCAGCGACACTGCTGACTACGTCGATCAGCTGATGTTCCTTGCTGGCCAAGACACCGTCACCAAGACAGAAGAGCAGGCCGCCTCCCTTGAGGCTGCTGCTCTGATGGCTGGGCTGTGGCAGGCCGTTGTCGGCGAGGATGCTGATGAGGCGGTGAGTGAGGACGCTCCCACCAACCCAGAAGATGAGGACGAGCTCGCGCGTGAAGCCTCAGTGCTGCTAACGCGGCTGCTGTTCTTGCTCTACGGAGACGATGCCGGCCTATGGGAAGACGATCTCTTCCGGCGCTGGGTCGAGTACGACACCACCGCCGACTCCCTCGGCCCTCAGCTCGATGCCCTCTTCAGGGTGCTCAACACCCCCGAATCCCAGCGCCGAAACGTCCCTGCCCAGATGGCGAAGTTCCGGTACATCAACGGCGGCATCTTCGACGGACGTTCGTCTGTTCCCTTCCTGACCGCCCAGATGCGTGACGCGCTCATCGATGCCTGCCGATTCCGCTGGACTTACATCTCCCCAGCGGTTTTCGGCGCGCTCTTCCAACTGGTCAAGTCACGGAAGGCCCGTCGAGGCGACGGCGAGCACTACACCTCCGAAACCAACATCCTGAAGACCATCGGTCCGCTGTTCCTCGACGACTACCGCACACGCGCAGACCGGCTCATCGCCAAGAAGACAGCCTCCAAAACGGAGTTCGAGGCGCTCATCGACGAGATGGCCGCCAACGTCTACCTCGACCCGGCCTGCGGGGCCGGCAACTTCCTCAACGTCGCCTACGCCCACCTGCGCCAGATCGAGACCGACCTCATCGTCGAACGCTCTCGACGCTGGGATCCGATGAACATGGCCATGGATGTGACTACTGACCAGCGGCTGACCATCGATCGGTTCTACGGCATCGAGATCAACTGGTGGCCGGCCAAGATCGCCGAGACAGCCATGTTCCTCGTCGACCACCAGGCCAATCGCACTCTTGCCAAGGCCCGCGGAGCAGCTCCTGACCGCTTGCCAATCTCCATCACGGCTCATATTCATCATCACGACGCCCTCACCCTGGACTGGACAGAGATCCTCCCGGAGACGACCGGGCAGACCTATGTCTTCGGCAATCCGCCCTTCCTGGGGGACCACACCCGAACAAAGGAGCAGAAGGCCCTGCTGGGACAGGCTTGGGGGACGACGGTGCAGCTCTCCCGGCTGGATTTCGTTACCGCGTGGCATGCCAAAACGCTGCGGCTGATGACAGATCGTCACGGCGAATGGGCCTACGTGACCACCAACTCGATCACTCAAGGCGACCAGACCGCACGTCTGTTCGCACCGATCTTCGAGCAGGGCTGGACCATCAAGTTCGCCCACCGCACCTTCCAGTGGGACTCAGAAGCCCCCGGCAAGGCCGCAGTGCACTGCGTGATCGTCGGCTTCAGCCGCGACCGGGGAGCCAAGCGACAGCTCTGGGACTACCCAAAGGTCAACGCCGAACCTGCCCCGGTGCCGAAGGTACGCACCATCAACCCCTATCTGGTTGATGGGCCAGAGCTGCTCATCACCAAGCGCACTACTCCACTGGCCCCAGACCTCCCAAAGGTCAACTATGGCTCTAAACCCACTGATGGTGGTCACCTGATCGTTTCCTCTGAGGACTACGACCGCGTCATGGCTGACCCCGTCATGGCACCTTTCGTTCGCCCTTACGTGGGGGCCAAAGAGCTTCTCTCCAACCGGAAGCGGTGGTGCCTCTGGCTACGCGACATGCCTCCTGGGGCCCCGGGGAAGTCTCCGGAGCTCAAGCGTCGTCTCCAGGGCGTTGAAGCGACGAGGCTGAAATCCGATGCGGATTCCACGAAGGAATGGTCAAGGTTCCCGCATCTGTTCCGCCAGCTGGGGCTGGTCTCCGAGGTTCCCTTCGTCGGTATCCCCGAGGTGAGCAGCGAGAACCGCCGCTACTTGCCCGTCGCGCACTTCGAACCAGACGTGATCATCTCCAACAAGGTCTACGGCGCTGTAGATCCTGACGGGATCATCTTCGCCGTAGCCTCCTCCTCGATGTTCTGGACATGGATGAAAACCGTTGGGGGGCGTCTTGAGTCCAGGCCTTCGTTCTCCAGCACGATTACGTGGAACAATTTCCCGATGCCTAAGCTGTCTGATCCCGAACGGGCTTCCTTGAAGACAGCCGGAGAACGCATCCTCGCAGTTCGACAAAGCCATCCAGGGCGCACTCTGGAGTCTCACTACGCGCCGCTGGGCATGACCCCAGATCTGGTAAGAGCCCACGACAGTCTGGACACCGTGATGGACAAGATCATGGGAGCCAGTCGCCGATGCCGTACTGAGCTCGAGCGTCAAGAATTACTCTTCAAAAGCTTCCTCCAGCATAAAAACCGGCAACCTAAATGATCGATCGATATGCATGTTTTCCTACCCGTAGCCAGGTCGATTTAACGACCTGACGATCGCAGCGGATACACCGGTGTCGCCGACTCAGCCGGGAGCTCGGGTTCCGGGGCTGAGGGCTGGTCGACGACCTGCAGCCACCGGTTCTCCGGCCGGGGCTGAGCAGCCGGCCTCTTTCCTCGAGAGAACAACGCCATCAGGACCACCTCTTGTCACCGCTCCAACGCGGTGACTCCACGGGATGATAGGCCCGCGCTGCCCTCCCCAGGAATCCCACGCGTCGCCGTGCGCGCACGCCGGCAGGGGAGGTCGAAACCGGAGCCCACGGAACCGGACAACCGTGACGAAACCAGCCGACAGAATCTCCCTATGACCTCCACTGATCTCGTCGCCTTAGCCGCCTTGCTGATCTCCTGTGCGGCGTTCCTCGTTGCCACCGCTGACTGGCTTCAGCTCGGCCGAGAAGCACCCTGGGAAGCAGCCTGGGGCGAGGACGGGATCGTGGTCCTCACCCGCCGGCACTACTGGCCAGTCTGGGTAGAAGCCCTAGTGAACTTTCATGGCGGAGGGATCACCGTGGCCAACGGCGGGGTAGGGCTTCCTGTTCAAGCCATGCACCGGAACTCAACACTCACGCTCCACATTGGCCCCGGCGGCAGAGGCAGCGCGATCGATGTCTTCTACCGGCGAGCCAGCCTGTGGGAAGTCCTCAAGATCCACTTTCGCCCACCCCTGCGGAACCCGCACTGGACCCCCGACGCGATGACCGGCAAGCACCACTGGTCCACACCCGTCCTCTCCAGCGGCCCACGGCCAAATGTCTGATCTTCTACACGAAACGCTGCTTATGTGGCGGGCCTTCTAACGTCTCAAGGGTCAGCTGGCACGTCCACCGCGGTACTTACTCGGTGCCCCGCTGCGTTCTGCGGGCTTCTGAGCGGCGAAGGACTCGCCGGCTTCGATCGTGGCCTTAGAACGGCGCATGGCGGTTTCGGCTCGTTTCTGTGCGGCGCTCCAGTCGATTGTCGTGGCCTCGGTGGGCTTCTTCCGGGGCTTGCGGCGACTCGCATGTCGTGTCGTCATGGCTCTCTCCTCGCACCTTCGGAGTCTTACGCGATGACCTCGGCAGGGCGCGCAGCGGTCCTTCAGCTTCTAGGTCACAGCGTACTGAGCTGTGCGATGTCTCGTGCGGGCTAGGCCTCATACTTCAACGCCCAGTTGAGCCCCGCATGATGGTGTAACGCTCGGTGGCCGAGTCCGTCGTTCCGGACGAGAGCGCGGCCACCGTGAGATCTTTCGAGTTCACCTCTCACAGCACTCTCGAAAGGACATCATCACGATGACCGCTCCTCACATTGTCGACCCTGCCGGCCTGCTCGGTGAAGCCCTGTCCGACGCGTCGCCGGACCTGATGCGGTCCCTGCTGCAGACGGTGATCAACCAGTTGCTCTCCGCCGACGCCGACGCGGTGGTCGGCGCCGAGTGGGGCAGGCCCACTCCTGACCGGGCGGCCCAGCGCAACGGCTACCGCCACCGCGACCTCGACACCCGCGTGGGCACGATCGACGTCGCCGTCCCGAAGCTGCGCACCGGCACCTACTTCCCCGAGTGGCTGCTCGAGCGGCGCAAGCGGGCCGAGTCCGCCCTGATCACGGTCGTGGCCGACTGCTACCTCGCCGGGGTCTCGACCCGCCGGATGGACAAGCTGGTGAAGACCCTGGGCATCAACTCCCTGTCGAAGTCCCAGGTCTCTCGCATGGCCGGTGACCTCGACGAGCACGTGGAGTCCTTCCGCCACCGTCCCCTGGGCGAGGCCGGGCCCTTCACTTTCGTGGCCGCCGACGCGCTGACCATGAAGGTAGAGC
>NZ_JBHWOO010000026.1:0-3508 GCF_043424415.1 Luteococcus sp.
GGTTGGCGGCTGCGCATCCATCCCAGGCAGAGGGTGACCAGGGCGATGGTGGCCAGGTAGCCCAGGGCTCCGGCCTGTCCCCATTCAAGGTGCACCTGCGGTGGGGTGGTGCCCAGTGCTGCCTGCATGGTGTTGTTGAACAGCAGGTAGGGGTGCAGGTGCTTACCGATGCCGGGCAGCATGCCGAGCACCAGCTCGATCGGGGTCTGCCACAGCACGATCAGCGCCACTGCGGCCGGTGTGCTGCGCACCAGGGCGCCGAGCCCGACCGCGAAGACGCACATGATGGCCACCGTCAGGGCCGTGGTGGCGATCGTGGAGGCCTGGGCGGCCAGCTCGAAGACCGCACGGAGTTCGGGCTCGACCAGCGCATTGGCGGTGAGGGCGACCACGACCGACATGATGACTGACAGCACCGCCCCGAACAGGGCCCCGATGGCCGCCTTGGCCAACAGGGGCTGCCAGCGCTGTGGCGCGGCCTGGTGGGTGAGCTGGATCATCCGGAAGCGGTACTCCTGGGTGACCTGCGCGGCTGCGACCACCATGGCCGCCATCATCGCGAAGCCGAGGATCCCGGCATAGGCACCCTGTGTCTGAAGAGGCTGCGTGGCCGACATGGCGTTGGCCACCGGAAGCAGCAGGGCCAGGGCCATGAAGCTTGCCAGCCCGATCAGCCAGCCGCGGGTGCTGAAGAACTTGATGCGTTCGGAGTTCAATGCCTGGATCATCACGCCACCGCCAGTTCTTCGCGCCGCGCACCGGCACTGGCCCGGTGGTCGACTCCGTCGTGGGTCATCGACATGAAGGCCTCCTCCAGTGACGCGTGCTCCTCGCTGATCTCGTGGACTGGGATACCGGCCGCTGCGGCCGCCTCCCCGATCTGCTCGGTCGTCAGTCCCCTGACCTGCAGGCGCGGTCCGGCGCTGCCGAAGTCGACCGTGGTGTCTGGGGGGACCACCTCGACAATGCCGCCCTGCAGGCGCAGCACGCGGGCCAGCCCGTCCAGGTCCTTCGTGCGGACACGGATCGAGCCGCCAGAGTGCTCTGCGATGAAGTCGGGCACGCTCATGTCTGCCACCAGGCGGCCGCGGGCGATGACCAGCAGGTGGTCGGCGGTCAGCGCCATCTCGCTGAGCAGGTGGCTGGAGACCAGCACCGTGTTGCCCTCCGAGGCCAGTCGGCGCATGATCTGGCGGATCCACACGATGCCCTCGGGATCCAGGCCGTTGACCGGCTCGTCGAAGACGTAGTACTCGGGCCGGCCGAGCATCGCTCCGGCCAGACCGAGGCGCTGGCGCATGCCCAGCGAGTACGATCCGGCTGCCTTCCCGCCAGCCTCGCTCAGGCCGACGTCATCCAGGACCTCGTCGACCCGGCCGGAGGCGATGCCGTTGCTGGCTGCCATCCAGCGCAGGTGGTCACGTCCCGACCTCTTCGGGTTGACCCAACTCGCATCGAGCATCGCCCCCACCGTCAACAGCGGGCGGGCAATGCGACGGTAGGGCTGGCCACCGATCGTGGCGGTGCCGCTCGTGGGATCCTCGAGGCCGAGGATCATGCGCATCGTGGTGGACTTTCCGGCCCCATTGGGACCGAGGAAGCCGGTGACGATGCCGGGACGAACCTCGAGGCTGAGGTCGTCCACGACGGTCGAAGCACCATAGCGCTTCGTTAGATGCTGTGTCTGGATCATGTCAAAAACGCTAGTCACAGGAAGATTCCGGCACCATTGGTGCACGTCACCAATGCATCATGACAGTTGTCACCGATCCTTGATGACTCGCATCACCTCGGCTGGCTCACCCCTCATCGACCAGGGTCTTGTCAGCGGCTACAGCCAGCCCCGATCGCGTGCCAGTGTGACGGCCTCGCCCCGGCTATGGGTGCCCAACTTCTCCAGCACGTTCGACACGTAGTTGCGTACCGTACCGCGGCTCAAGAACAGCTTCTCGGCGACCTCATCAGTCGACAGGCCCTGCGCCAATAGCCGCAGCAACTCCTGTTCTCGTGCCGTAAGTGGGTTGGGTCCCAGACGCAACGCGTCCGCGGCGAGTTGTGGATCGATGACCGTGCCGCCGGCCACCACCGACCGGATCCCGGCGATCAGACGGTCCGCCGTGGTGGTCTTGACCAGATAGCCGTTGGCACCCGCCTGCAAGGCCTGCTGCAGGTGTCCCGCACCCTCCAGGGCAGTCAACAACAGGATCCGGCAGTCCAGGCCACGGGCACGCACCTGGGCGGTGGCCTCGATCCCGGTGCACCCCGGCATCGCCACGTCCAACAAGGCGATATCGGGGCGAAACTCCTCCACCGCGGCGACTACCTCGTCGCCCCGACTGACCCGCTTGACCACCTCGAAATCATCTTCAGTGTTCAGCAAAGCGATGAAGGCCTCTGCGATCAGGTCGACGTCCTCGGCGATCAGAATCCTTGTGGTCACAGCATTATCCTCTCAGCCAGGCAGATCGGCGTCAGACTCGGACAACTGCCGGGACGCAGCCACACTGCGCGGGATCCGTGCCTGTAGCCGAAACTTGCTCGCCGGTAGGCGACCGCTGACCAGGACCCCGCCCAGATGGTCCTCCACCCTCTTCTCCAGGTCACGCAGCCCCGTGCCGTGCGATGTCTGCGGCGGCAACCCCACCGCGCCATCGTTGTCGACCGTCACCACCGTGCAGCCGGCCTCGTCCACGATCGCGATCACCGCCACCGACGGGCGCGAGTGCTTCAGCATGTTGGTCATCGCCTCCCGCAACACCCGGGCAGCCAGCGCATCCGTGCTCGGATCATCGATCGGCTCCACCTGCAGGTCGAGCCGCACCCCCAACCGGGCACACAGCTCCTGCGCGCTGATCAGCTCCTGCTCCAGCCCCACGATCGAGCGCCCCGCCACCAGTTCACGCAACTGCGCCTGGCCCGAGGTCACCAGCGCCGCGGTCTCCTCCAGCTGCACACGCGCCGCCGACGGATCCTTGTCGATCAGACGAAGGGCGGTCTGAGTGCGCATCGAGACCGTCACCAGAGTGCGGCCCAGCAGGTCGTGCAGGTCGCGTTGGATTCGGGAGCGTTCCTCGTCGACACGTAGCCGAGCCACCTGTTCCCGGGTGGCAGCCAGTTCCTGCACCACCAGCAGCATACGGGTGAAGGCGGTCAAGACGCCTGCCATCACGGCGGCGACCGCAGCAGGGATGACGGCCATGACCGGTTGATTGTCGATGGTGTTGATAACCCAGGCGAGGGTGGTGACTGCGAGGAAGAGGGCCCATTTCCAGCGGGTTCGCAGCAACAGGAGGGCGCTGAGCGCCAGCGAGGGCAGCAACCACATCCAGGCCCAGGCCAGGGTCAAGGTCAAGGGCACGAGCAGCGTGGTCAGTACGAGCCGTAGGCGTGGTGAGTGGTGGGTGGCAACCAGGCGGTGGTTCCACAGCCACAGAACACCGGACAGTAGCGCGATCATGACGAACGGAACTCGGGAGATCGAGGTGTGCCAGCGGTCGATGTAGATCTG
>NZ_JBHWOO010000027.1:0-27127 GCF_043424415.1 Luteococcus sp.
GGAGTTGCCAGCAGCCCCACCCGAAAGGGCCCGGTTCCGCTCTCGCTGAGGGGCCCGGTGCCACTCTCGCTGCGAGGGCTCAGTGCAGCGCCGTGTGGTTGTCCAGGTGGCGCGGATCACCGGTCAGTGCCGCCAGCTGGCGACGCAGGCTCGCTGCCCGCTCGGTCTCGCCGTGACGCTCCAGGCTGCGCACGAGCAGCAGGGTGGCGTACTCGTCGGTTGGGTCGGCCTGCAGCAGCTGCTCGCACTGGGCGATGGCCCGTCCCAGGGAGGCGCGGTGGTAGAGGGCCCGGGCCAGGTACTCGCGGGCCAGCCGGTTGCCGGGCTCCTGCTCCAGTACCTCGCCGAAGCGGGTGACGGCCGTGGCGTAGTTGCGCTCGTCAAAGGCGGAGCGGGCCAGGCTGAATTCGAGGTCCATCGGAAGGGTGGTCATCTCAATACCTCGTAGGGGTATGTAGTGGCCGTCCAACGCAGCATCTCCTCACGCTATTCCCGGGCATGGGAGGGGCCGCTCCCAAGGCTTCGGGAGCGGCCCCTGCGCTCGTGCGCGGTCTGGCTCAGCGGTAGTTGGTGAACTGGACCGCGAAGTCGTAGTCCTGTGCCTTGACCAGCTGCTGCACGGCCTGCAGGTCATCGCGCTTCTTGGAGCTGACGCGCAGTTCCTCGCCCTGGATCTGGGTCTTGACGCCCTTGGGGCCCTCATCCCGGATCAGCTTGGAGATCTTCTTGGCGTTCTCCTGGCTGATGCCCTGCCTGGTGGTGCAGGTGATCTTCCAGACCTTGCCGCTCAGGCGCGGTTCGCCGGCGTCGAGCGCCTTGAGGTTGACGCCGCGCTTGACCAGCTTCGACTCGAAGACATCGAGCACGGCCTTGGCGCGCTCCTCGCCATTGCTCTCGATCTCGATGGCCTCGCCCGACCAGCGGATGGAGGAGTCGGTGTTCTTGAAGTCGAAGCGCTGGCTCACCTCTCGGGCGGCCTGGCCCAGTGCGTTGTCGACCTCTTGGCGATCCACCTTGCTGACGATGTCGAAGGAGCTGTCTGCTGCCATCTCTGCCTCCTGGGATGTGTGCTGCTCTGGTCTGGTGACCGAGTGACCCCATCCTGCCCCAGTTGCGCGGGGAACTCGATTTGTCGGAGCCCCGCGAACGCTGCTAGGGTTTCTTTTCGCCGAGTGATCGGCATGGCAGATTGCCCGAGTGGCCAAAGGGAGCAGACTGTAAATCTGTCGGCGTACGCCTACCTAGGTTCGAACCCTAGATCTGCCACCAAGAGCCCCGAACTCCGGTTCGGGGCTCTCGTGCATTCCCGGGCCGTCTTGGGCCGGGCTGTCATGATGGGCACCGGTCCACCGTGCGAGCAAACCAGAGGAGGCAGACGTGGGGACGATTGGGGAGCCGCAGCAGTTGTTGCGTGAAGCGGGCCTGCGCGTCACCTCCATCCGGGTGGCCGCGCTCGAGGTGGTTGCGGCGCGGCCCCATGCCGATGCCGAGCGGATCCGTGCGGGCGTCGTCGAACGTCTCGGCTCGGTGTCGGTGCAGTCGGTCTACGACACCCTCAACGTGCTGCGCACGGCCGGTGTGCTGCGCAGGGTGGAGCCGGCGGGGCATCCAGCCCGCTACGAGCTCCACGAGCACGACAACCACCACCACCTGGCCTGCAGGCAGTGCGGTGCGATCGAGGACGTGCCCTGTCCCGTGGGCAGCCAGCCGTGCATGGACCCCGATGACACGCATGGCTTCATCATCGACGAGGCCGAGGTCATCTACTGGGGGCAGTGCCCCAACTGCGCCTGAGGTGTTCCACGGGTGTGCAGCGAAGTCGCTGCGAGGTGTCCCCGGCCACGGGGCGGGGGTCTTGCCTTCCGGGGGGCGGTCGCCTAGACTGAATCTAGAACGATTCCAGTTTTTGGAAAAGTTCCAAAGTTTGGTCACCGACGAAAGGATGCCCTCAATGTCCCTCATGAACACCAAGATCAAGCCCTTCACCACCCAGGCCTACAAGGACGGCCAGTTCGTCGAGGTCAGCGAGTCCGACGTCCTCGGCAAGTGGGGCGTGTTCTTCTTCTACCCGGCCGACTTCACCTTCGTCTGCCCGACCGAGCTGGGTGACATGGCCGACCACTACGAGGAGCTCCAGGGCCTCGACGTCGAGGTCTACGCGGTCTCCACCGACTCCCACTTCGTGCACAAGGCCTGGACCCAGGCTTCCGAGGAGGTCGGCAAGATCAAGTACTACATGCTTGGCGACACCACCTGGGAGATCACCAAGAACTTCGACAACCTGCGTGAGGACGAGGGCCGCGCCGACCGCGCCACCTTCCTCGTCGACCCGGACGGCGTGATCCAGTACATCGAGGTCACCGCCGAGGGCATCGGTCGTGAGGCCGGCCAGCTGATCCGCAAGATCAAGGCCGCCCAGTACGTGCGCAACCACCCGGGCGAGGTCTGCCCCGCCAAGTGGGAAGAGGGCGAGCAGACGCTGACCCCCGGAATCGACCTCGTGGGCAAGATCTGAGCCTGCCGGCCCGGATCCAATCTGTACGTGACAACCGAGAACTAAGTAGGAGCCATGGCTGTTCTTGATTCGAACCTCACCGCGCAGTTGTCGCAGGTGCTGACCAAGGTCGTCGAGCCGATCGAGCTGATCGCCAGCCTCGACGATCGCCCCAAGTCGACCGAGATGGTCGAACTGCTCAACGAGATCGCGGCGTTGTCGGACAAGATCAGCGTCCGCACCGATGGCGACGACGCGCGCAAGCCGTCCTTCGCCATCCTGCGGACCGGCACCGAGATCGGGGTGCGCTTCGCGGGTATCCCGATGGGTCACGAGTTCAGCTCGCTGGTCCTGGCCCTGGTGCAGGTCGGCGGCAACCCGGTCAAGGAGGATGCCGACCTGATCGAGCAGGTCAAGGATCTCGACGGGGACTACGAGTTCACCACCTACATGTCCCTGACCTGCCAGAACTGCCCCACCGTGGTCCAGGCGCTCAACGCGATGAGCGTGCTGAACCCCCGCATCAAGCACACCGCCGTCGAGGGGTCGCTCTTCCAGGACGAGGTCAAGGAGAAGAACATCCTGTCGGTGCCGCAGGTCTTCCTCAACGGGGAGCCCTTCGCGTCTGGCCGGATGGACATTGCCGACTTCGTTGCCAAGCTCGACTCCGGCGCCAGTAGCAGGGCCGCGAGCAAGCTCAACGAGCGCGATCCCTATGACGTGCTCGTCGTGGGCCAGGGGCCGGCTGGTGTCGCGGCCGCCATCTACACAGCCCGCAAGGGCTTCCGCACCGGTCTGGTGGGGGAGCGCTTCGGGGGCCAGGTGCTCGACACCATGTCCATCGAGAACTTCATCTCGGTCTCCCACACTGAGGGCCCCAAGTTCGCGGCTGCCCTTGAGCAGCACGTGGGCGACTACGAGATCGACGTGATCAAGAGCCAGTCGGCCACTGCGCTGGAGACCGCGACGAGCGAAGGTGGCTTCCACACCGTCAAGTTCGGGGACGAGGCCGGACTCAAGGCCCGCACCGTGATCGTCGCCACCGGCGCCAAGTGGCGATTGATGGGCGTGCCCGGCGAAGAGGAGTACCGCAACAAGGGCGTCACCTTCTGCCCCCACTGCGACGGCCCCCTGTTCAAGGGCAAGAGCATCGCCGTCGTGGGTGGCGGCAACTCCGGCGTCGAGGCGGCCATCGACCTGGCCGGCGTGGTGGACCACGTCACCGTCGTCGAGTTCCTCGACGAGATGAAGGCTGACGGAGTGCTGCAGGACAAGCTGCGTTCGATGCCCAATGTCGACATCGTCACCGGTGCGCAGACCACCGAGGTGGTCGGCGATGGCTCCCAGGTGACCGGACTGAAGTACAAGGTACGCGCCACCGGCGAGGAGAAGCAGCTCGACCTGGCGGGCGTCTTCGTCCAGATCGGCCTGCTGCCCACCACCCAGTGGCTGCAGGAGTCCGGCGTCGAGCTCACGGCGCGCGGCGAGGTCCAGGTGAACGAGCGTGGCGAGACCTCGGTGCCGGGCGTCTTCGCCGCGGGCGACTGCTCCACCGTGCCGTACAAGCAGATCGTGGTTGCCCAGGGCTCCGGCGCCACCGCGGCGCTGAGCGCCTTCGACCACATCATCCGCACCCAGCAGGGTGAGGCCGCCACGGCCTGATCCTGCCCCGCCATAGGCAGCTGCGGCCCGCCCTGTGAAGGGTGGGCCGCAGCTGCGCCGTGTTCCGGGGGTCAGGCCATGAGTCCTGCGACCGCGATCTCCAGGGCCGGTGCGAAGCGGGTCTCGCGCTCGGCGTGGTCCATGTCGCCGGCCCCGTTCTTGATGTGGTCGCTGACAGTCAGGACGCTGAGTGCCTCGGCACGCTCGGCCAGGGCGCAGGCGTAGAGTCCGGACGTCTCCATCTCCACGGCCAGGGTGCCCACCTTGTCGAGTCCCGCCGTCATCTCCGGCCGGTCCAGGTAGAAGAAGTCGCTGGAGTGGACGGCGCCCAGGTGCACGCGCGCCCCCTGTGGGGGAGTGCTGCGGGCCCGCTCAGCGGCGCCGCGCAGCATGTCGAAGCTCGCAGCCAAGGACAGGGTCACGTCGGGAACCGTGATCGTCGACACCGCAGAGTTGGTGTGGGCGGCCGTGGCGATGACGATGTCGCGCACGGCGATGTCGTCGCTGATCGCGCCGGCGGTGCCGACGCGGCAGATGCGGCGCACCCCGTAGAAGCGGTAGAGCTCCGTCGCGTAGAGGCTCATGGTGGGAATGCCCATGCCGGAGGCCATCACGCTCATCCTGTGCCCTTGGTGGGTGCCGGTGAAGACGGGATTGCCCCGCACATCGCTCACCATGCGAGCGTCAGTGAGGAAGTCTTCGGCAATGCGGCGGGCTCGGTTCGGGTCGCCGGGCATGAGTACGAGCTCGGCGATCTCACCCTTGTCGGCGGAGATGTGGGGTGTGGCCATGGGATGTCCTTCAGGTCGACGAGCGTGTCTGCGTGAGCCAAGACTAGGCAGCTTGGGCTCGATTTGGAATTGGTGGCCGGTGTGTCCTAAACTTCTTCGGGTCGCCTTCGAAGAGCAGAGTTGATCGAGGACGGCAGGCCGGGCAAGGATTTTGAAGAAGGCGAAACCTTCCGATAGAGTAATTCCTCGGCAAGCCCCTATAGCTCAGTAGGTAGAGCGTCTCCATGGTAAGGAGAAGGTCAGCAGTTCGATTCTGCTTGGGGGCTCTGATTGTTCACGGATGGCCGTTGACCCAGCGGCACGGGAGACCGAGCAGTCCGCGAGCATCTTGGCGGGGTAGCTCAGGGGTAGAGCAAGCGGCTCATAATCGCTGTGTCGCGGGTTCGATTCCCGCCTCCGCTACCAAGACAGACCACCTGCCAGACGGCAGTACCGCTCCCAGCACACGAAGGAATTACCATGGCCAAGAAGGGCGGGGACATTCGTCCCAAGATCACGCTTGCCTGCACCGAGTGCAAGGAGCGCAACTACATCACCAAGAAGAATCGTCGCAACAACCCCGATCGTCTTGAGCTGAAGAAGTTCTGCCCCAAGTGCACCTCTCACACCGCGCACCGCGAGACCCGCTGAGCGCAGCACAGCTTCACGATCCGGCCGTCACCTTCGGGTGGCGGCCGGTTCTGTCATGTCCAGGGATTCCGCCGGGGGATCGTCGTGACGACCGGGGGCGCGCGGTGAACGACCTCCGGGCGGCACCGGGCTAGCCTTGTGGGCATGCCGATCACCCCTGAACACGTCGGGCGCAACTACCCGCCCACCGAGCCCTACCGGATCAGTAGGGCCAAGATCGCCGAGTTCGCCGCTGCCCTGGGAGGATCCGAGGGCGGCGACCGGAACCCGGCCTATGCGGGGCAGGCGCCCGTCGCGCCGCCCACCTTTGCCATGGTGATCGGTGCCCGGGCCTGGCAGTCCCTGTTCGACGATCCCGAGCTCGACCTGGCCCTGATGCGCACCATGCACGCCGACCAGGCCTTCGAATGGTCTCGCCCGATGCGGGAGGGTGACGACGTGGTGGCACGGCTTTCCATCGAGAAGGTTCGCAATCGCGGCACCGTGGACATGGTGACCATCGCCGTCGAGATGACCACCGTCGAGGGCGAACACCTGTGCACCGGCAGGAGTCAGTTGGTCCACACGCGCGCCGAGGAGGTCGCGGCATGAGCTTCGATCCCATCACCGTGGCCGTCGGCGACGAGCTGCCCAGGCTGGAGGTCCACGTCACGCGCGAGTCGGTCGTGCGCTACAGCGGCGCCTCGACCGACCTCAACCCGATCCACTTCAGTGATCGCCATGCGCAGCGCATCGGGCTCGACGGGGTCGTCGCCCACGGCATGTGGACCATGGGCACCGCGCTGCGCGTGGTCACCGACTGGTGCGAGGACCTCAGCAGGGTGCAGCACTACTTCGTCCGCTTCACTCGTCCCGTGCAAGTGCCTGACACCGACGAGGGGGTGCTGGTGAGCTTCGGGGGCCGGGTGACTGCCGTCGAGGACGGCATCGCGCAGGTGCAGCTCGAGGCCGCCTGCGGCCAGGACAAGGTGCTGGGCGCGGTCAAGGTGGAGGTGCGGCTGTGAACCTGCCCGAACTGCCCAACAGCTCCATCGTGGGGATCGGTTCCGACCTGGACCCCGGGTGCGAGGTGAACCACGTCGACTTCGGGGCGGTCTCCTCGCACGAGGCAAGTGCATCGCCCCGGCTGGCCGACCACACCACCTTCCGACTGGGGGGACCCGCCCACAGGTTCGTGGAGGCCACCACTGACCGCGAACTCATCGACGCGGTCCTGGAGGCCGACCGGTCGGGGGAGAAGCTCCTGGTCCTGTCCGGTGGCTCCAACCTGGTGGTCGCCGACGAGGGCTTCGACGGCACGGTGGTCAAGGTGTCCACCAAGGGCATCAGTGCCGACGTCTCGGGCTGTGGCGGGGCCGTGGTGACCGTTGCTGCAGGCGAGGTCTGGGACGACTTCGTCGCCCACGCCATCTCCCAGGAGTGGCTCGGGATCGAGACCCTCTCGGGGATTCCGGGCCTGGTGGGCTCCACGCCCATCCAGAATGTCGGGGCCTACGGCAGTGATGTCTCCCAGACGATCTACCGGGTCCGCACCCTGGACCGGGCCACCGGCGAGTACCGGACCTTCTCGGCCGCGGAGTGCGAGTTCTCCTACCGTGACTCGGTCTTCAAGCGCACCCGGATGCCCGACGGCGGGCCGACGGGTCGCTATGTGGTGCTGGAGGTGACCTTCCAGCTGCTGCTGGGCACGCGTTCGGCCCCGGTGCGCTACCAGGAGCTGGCCAATCGCCTCGGGGTTGCCCTGGGCGAGCGGTCGTGGACGCCCCAGGTGCGAGAGGCCGTGCTGGAGCTGCGCCGCGGCAAGGGCATGGTCAGCGATCCCGAGGATCCCGACACCTGGAGTGCGGGCAGTTTCTTCACCAATCCGGTGCTCGACGAGTCCCTTGCCGAGCAGCTGCCGACCAATGCCCCGCGCTATCCGGCGGGTCATGGCCAGGTGAAGTCGTCGGCTGCGTGGCTGATCGACCATGCGGGTTTCGGAAAGGGCTTCAGCATCGGCGAGGGAGCCAGCCTGTCGACCAAGCACACGCTCGCGCTCACCAACCGGGGCACCGCCAGCACCGCTGACGTGATGCGGTTGGCGGCGACCGTCCGGGATGGTGTGGAGCAGCGCTTCGGGGTCCACCTGGTGCCCGAGCCGGTGCTGGTGGGGTGCTCCATTGGGTGAGGACCCGGCGCCGTGGCAGGGATCGTGACCGTCTCGCAGCATCGCAATCGAGCGTGCGAAGCGGATCCCAAGCCATGGATCTGCGGGGGCGGTTGCGGCGCACTCGACATGTCGACGGTGGGGCCGTCCGTGCCCAGTCGGTACTCCGGCAGGGGGAGCGCAGTGGCTGCAGCGTCAGGTCATGGAACCGTGCCAGCTGGATCGCCGCCATCGGGTGGATGACGCCCCCCCGCGCCGTGCGCATGCCGTCCGGACCGCGCTGGCCGGCATGTGCGGGGAGCTGTGATGGCTCGGTTCGACTCCAGCGGGGAAAGCGCCTATACTTTACATCTTGGCGGGACCTTTACGGTGCCGTTGAAGGGCAATAGCTCAATTGGCAGAGCAGCGGTCTCCAAAACCGCAGGTTGGGGGTTCAAGTCCCTCTTGCCCTGCGAAGCAGGTTCCTCCTGCTGAACAGTCCAGGCTCGCAGGGGCGGGCATGCCGATCCGAAAGGGTCATAGCCATAGCCGAGAGGCGCCAACGCGAAGGAAGACCGTGACCGACGACCAGACGCGCAAGTCTTCAGAAGCCGCGGATGACCAGTCGGGCCTCTATCCCCGCATCGACGAGGTGGCCGGGGAACGCTTGGCCCACCCGAACGGCACCGGAGACCAAACCACCATCGACGAGTCGCAGATCATCGACGACGAGGCCGAAGAGCTGAAGGGCGAGCCGGTTCCGGACGCCACGCCCGACAGGGCCGATCCCCAGGACATGGTGGTCGACGATCCCCAGCAGCTGGAGCAGGCCGAGCAGGTCGCTGCTCGTGCCCGTTCCTCTCGCCCCGTGCGTCGCTCGAAGCCCCAAGCCCAGCCCGGCGCGGCCTCCGCGTCCGAGGGCCATGAAGTGGCGGCTCGACCTGCGCCGGCACCGCGCCCGGTGCGTCGCCGGGCAGCGCCGAAGACCCCGGCCCAGGCCAACGCTCGGTCGGGTGCAGCACAGAAGGGCTCCGGTCGGACGACGCCCGCGACCTTCGTCAGCCAGTCCGCCGACGAGCTCCGCAAGGTCATCTGGCCCACTGGTTCACAGCTCAGCCAGTACTTCGTCGTGGTCCTGCTCTTCGTCCTGTTCATCGTCGCCTATGTCGGCCTGCTCGATCCCGCCTTCGGCTGGGTCGTGCTCAAGCTGCTCGGCAACTGACCCAGTCCCAATCCACGGAGATCCTTGTGACCAACAATCCTGAGTTCGACGAACCCGCCGACGAGACCCCCGAGGTCGAGATCGACCTGGGCCAGTTCGACGACGCCGAGGAGGCGGATGCTCCCGAGCAGGAGCTGAACCTCGACTTCGGCGAGGACCTGGCCGAGGAGGCCGACGGCATCGAGCTGAATTTCGGCGACGATGAGCCTGAGGAGGACGAGTCCGAGGAGGGTGTACCCGTGGACGGCGACCCCGCCCTGGAGGCAGCCCTCGAGGAGCTGCGACAGGAGCTGCGCACCAAGTTCGGCGAGTGGTACGTCATCCACACCTACTCCGGCATGGAGAACCGTGTGAAGCAGAACCTCGATGCTCGCGTCCAGACGCTGAACATGGAGGACTACATCTTCGAGACGGTCGTGCCCACCGAGCAGGCCATCGAGATCCGCAATGGTGCCCGCAAGACCGTCACCCGCACGGTCCTGCCCGGCTACGTGCTGGTTCGCATGGACCTGACGGATGACTCCTGGGGCACCGTGCGCCATACCCCGTCGGTCACCGGTTTCGTCGGCAACGGCCAGACCCCGGTCCCGCTGAGCCTCGAAGAGGTCGAGCAGATGCTCACCCCGTCGGTGGCCGCGCGCGTGGCCTCCGAGCAGGCCACTCCGACTCCGAGCACCCGCAAGAAGATCGAGGTCGTCGACTTCTCCGTGGGTGACTCCGTCCAGGTGGTGGACGGCCCCTTCGCCGGGGTGCACGCCACCATCACCGAGATCAACGTGAACAGCCAGCGGCTGAAGGCCCTGGTCGAGATCCTGGGTCGTGAGACCCCGGTCGACCTGACCTTCCCGCAGATCGCCCGGATCTGATCCGCGGCCTTCGCGCGTTCACGTCAGGCCGATCCGCCAGGTCGGCCATGCACCACCCGCGGTGACGCAAACCGCGTCACCCAGCCAAGAAAAGGACCCAAACATGCCTCCCAAGAAGAAGGTAGCGGCACTCGTCAAGGTCGCCCTGCAGGCGGGCGCTGCCACTCCTGCTCCTCCCGTCGGTACGGCCCTCGGCCCGCACGGCGTCAACATCATGGAGTTCTGCAAGGCGTACAACGCCAAGACGGAATCCCAGCGTGGCAACATCGTCCCCGTCGAGATCACCATCTACGAGGACCGCACGTTCACCTTCATCACGAAGACGCCGCCGGCTGCCGAGCTGATCAAGAAGGCCGCTGGCCTCAGCAAGGGCTCCGCCGTCCCGCACAAGGACAAGGTCGGCAAGCTCACCAAGGACCAGATCCGCGAGATCGCCACGACCAAGCTGCCCGACCTGAACGCGAATGACGTCGAGTCCGCGATGAAGATCGTCGAGGGCACCGCCCGTTCGATGGGCGTCGCGGTCGACTGATCCCGGTGCCCGCTCGCGGGCATCCCCCTGGGAGGGTCGAGCGCGGCCCGTACCAGAACCTGGTGGACCGGCCCACGAGGCCGGCCGCACACAAGACACACGTTAGGAACCAGACAGATGAAGCGCAGCAAGGCCTACAGGGCCGCCGCCGAGAAGCGTGACGAGAACGAGCTGTACACGGCCGAGAAGGCCCTCGAGATCGTCAAGTCCGGAGCGTCGGCCAAGTTCGACGAGACCATCGATGTCGCCATGCGGCTGGGCGTCGATCCTCGCAAGGCGGACCAGATGGTCCGCGGTACCGTCAACCTCCCGCACGGCACCGGCAAGACGGCAAGGGTCCTTGTCTTCGCCAATGGCGCCAATGCCGAGGCTGCTCGTGCAGCTGGCGCGGACGAGGTTGGCTCGGACGAGCTGATCGAGAAGGTGGCTGGCGGCTACCTCGACTTCGACGCCGTCGTGGCAACCCCCGACCTGATGGGCAAGGTTGGTCGACTGGGTCGAGTGCTGGGCCCCCGCGGCCTGATGCCGAACCCGAAGACCGGCACCGTGACCATGGATGTCGCCAAGGCCGTCAATGACATCAAGGGTGGCAAGATCGAGTTCCGTGTGGACCGTCACGCCAACCTGCACTTCCTGATCGGCAAGGCGTCCTTCGACCAGGCCAAGCTCGACGAGAACTACTTCGCCGCGCTGGACGAGATCCTGCGACTGAAGCCGAATGCCTCGAAGGGCCGCTACATCCGCAAGATCACGGTCTCCTCGACGATGGGCCCCGGTGTCGCCATTGACCCGACCCAGACCAAGCCGACCGAGCAGGATTGATCCGCTCGCAGGCCTGAACTGCCCGCAGCCCCGCTCCTGGGACTGCGGGCAGTTTCTGCGTCCCGAGTGGGGCTGCAGTGCGCCGGGCGCATGCAGGTACGCATGAAGGGCCGCTCCCGGGTGGGGGCGCGGCCCTTCATGCATCTACCCGGTCATTCGGGCCCGGACGGGGTGGTGGATCAGGCGGGACGCACGGCGCCGCGGTAGGGCATCGTGTTCATCTTGACCTTCTTGACCACGGAACGGGAGTTCGGCGCGTGGATGACGTCGCCATTGCCGACGTAGATGCCGACGTGGCCGCCGCCGTAGAAGGAGATGATGTCGCCGGGCTGCAGGTTGCTCTTGGAGACCTTGCGCAGGCCGTTGTACTGGGCGTAGGAGGTGCGCGGGATGCTCACACCAGCGGAGCGCCAGGCAGCGCCGGTCAGGCCGGAGCAGTCGAAGGCCCTGGGACCTGTGGCGCCGTAGACATAGGGCTTGCCCAGCTGGGCGTGGGCGAAGTTGACCGCGCGCTGCGCCTTGCTGGACGAGGCGGTGACGCTGCTGGTCACGGTGCGCTTCTTGGCTGCGGTCTTCTTGGCGCCAGCGCCCACGCGCAGGTAGCTCAGGGTTCGCTTGTCGAGGGTGCCGGTGGCGGCGATGCCGCGCGAGGCCTGGTAGGACTTCACGGCCGCGCGGGTCTGGGTGCCGAAGTAGCCGGTCGCCGGCACACGGAAGCCCACCTGGGTGAGGGCATTCTGCAGGGACTTGACTTGGCTTCCACGGGAGCCGTAGCCCAGGTTGCTCGAGATCTTCTTGGCGTGGCTCATCGAGCAGTACACATTGGCCCGGCTGCTGCACACGGCGGCCTCGGCGGGGGCTGCGGTGGCGAAGGTGCCGGCGCCCAGGGCGGCAGTGGCAGCGACGGCTACGGCGGTGGTGCGAATCGTGGACATGGTTCCTCTTGTCTGGTCGGACAGGCGCGATTGCCTCGGCACCGCCGGTCGTTCATGTGGATGCCACCCCACGGGGCGACTCGGATCACAGTACGACCCTGAGTGTTCTTCACCAACTCTCAGATTCGGTTAAGGAATTTGTCGGAGCGTCACCGTCGCTCCTGCGCTGTGCTGAACCTCATGGTGGCTAGCGATTACGCGAAAGGTGAATACGTTGGTGTGATTTTTCCCACATCAGGAAGCACGGGCAGTGGCATGGTGGTTGGGTGGCGCATCGCGTCGCCGTAATGACCGCCGGAGGGCGCAGCCGGATCCAGCTGGAGGAGGATCACTTTCGATTTGGAGCCAGGCAGTTGATGGCCTAGAGTCAAAGGGCCGAAGACCGCTGGTGGTGACGAAAGACACATGGGCAACCGTGTGGCGCCCGCGCAGGTGACCGCTGTACAACGCTGGACAGTCACGCATCCTCTGAGGGTGCGTCGATCTCCACGGTTGCCCCGCGCCACCAGAGGCGACGGGGCTTTTTTCATGTCACCGATCGGGATCCGGCACACGGCGAACCGCCCACGGGTGGTTCGCGCACTACAGGAAGTGGGAAGGAGACCCAATGGCTAGGCCAGACAAGGCAGCTGCGGTCGACGAGCTGAAGCAGAGCTTCACCAACGCCGACGCAGCCGTGCTGACCGAGTACCGCGGACTCACCGTGAGCAATCTGAAGGATCTGCGCAGGTCGCTCGGCGAGGACGCAACCTATGCCGTTGCGAAGAACACCCTGACCACGATCGCGGCCAAGGAAGCTGGCATTGAGGGGCTCGACGAGCAGCTCACCGGCCCCACCGCTATCGCCTTCATCAACGGTGACATCGCCACCGTTGCGAAGGGTCTGCGCGACTTCGCAAAGGCCAACCCCCTCCTGGTGATCAAGGGCGGCGTGATGGACGGAAAGGTCCTGAACGCCGACGAGGTCAAGAAGCTTGCCGATCTCGAATCGCGCGAGGTTCTGCTCGCCAAGATGGCCGGCGCAATGCAGGCCAGCCTGCAGCAGGCCGTCTACCTGTTCGCCGCTCCGCTCTCCCAGGCCGCTCGCGCCCTGGGTGCGCTGGAGACCAAGGCGCAGGCCGACCCCTCGGTCATTGCTGGAGCCGGCCAGGCTCCCGCTGCCCAGGAGACCGTCTCCGAGGATTCCTCGGAGGCCCCCGCCGCTGATGCGGCAGATGATGCAGCCCAGGCTGCTGACACCACCGACGCGGCCAACTGACGCTGCATCAGAACAGTAAGGAAAGGACCATCATGGCAAAGCTCAGCACCGAAGAGCTCCTTGACGCCTTCAAGGAGATGACCCTGATCGAGCTCAGCGAGTTCGTCAAGCAGTTCGAGGACGCCTTCGGCGTCACCGCCGCTGCCCCCGTCGCCGTTGCCGCCGCTCCCGCGGCCGGTGGTGGCGCGGGCGACGCCGCTGCCGAGGACGAGGGCTCCGACGAGGTCGATGTCATCCTCGAGTCGGCCGGCGACAAGAAGATCCAGGTCATCAAGGAGGTGCGCGCCCTCACCAGCCTCGGCCTGAAGGAGGCCAAGGACCTCGTCGAGGGTGCCCCGAAGCCCGTCCTGGAGAAGGTTGCCAAGGACGCCGCTGCCAAGGCCAAGGAGCAGCTCGAGGCTGCCGGCGCCACCGTCACCGTCAAGTGACAACGTCCCCTTCGGGGGAGCGCTGGAGGCCAGGGGCGGGTGCCACCATCACGGTGGCGCCCGCCCCTGCTGCATGCCCGGCCGGGTCGGAGTTGAGTCGGGGCGGGCGTGGGGTAGTGTGAAGGCTGCTCGGGAGGACGAGCCGCAGGGTCGCGGCCACCGGATGATCACCCGCCGCACCGCTGTGCGCGGAAGTTGAAATCGGGGCGCCCTTGTCGTAACGTGTGTTCTTGCCCCATCGCCACACTGATGACCCGGGACTTGACTCGGGCCGTTCAGCATGCACAAAGAACCCTTTCCGAGTTCTTGGAAGGACCAATATCTTGGCCGCCTCGCGCACTGCGTCGAAGAACACGAATGTCGTCTCCACCAGCGGACGAATCTCCTTCGCGAAGATCCATGAACCGCTCGAAGTCCCGAATCTCCTCGACCTCCAGACGAAGTCCTTCGACTGGCTGATCGGCAACGAGGCCTGGCGCACCAGCGTCGAGGAAGCCCTTGCTGCAGGTCGCACCGACATCAACACCAAGTCCGGACTGGAGGAGATCTTCGAGGAGATCTCCCCGATCGAGGACTTCTCCGAGACGATGTCGCTGAGCTTCCGCGACCACCGCTTCGAGAGCCCAAAGTACTCCGTGGAGGAGTGCAAGGACCGCGACGTCACCTACGCGGCACCCCTGTTCGTCACCGCCGAGTTCATGAACAACGACACCGGCGAGATCAAGAGCCAGACGGTCTTCATCGGCGACTTCCCGCTGATGACCGACAAGGGCACCTTCGTGATCAACGGCACCGAGCGCGTCGTGGTCTCCCAGCTGGTCCGTTCCCCCGGCGTCTACTTCGAACAGACCCCCGACAAGACCTCCGACAAGGACATCTTCACCTGCAAGGTGATCCCCTCGCGTGGTGCGTGGCTCGAGTTCGAGGTCGACAAGCGCGACCTGGTCGGCGTGCGCCTGGACCGCAAGCGCAAGCAGAACGTCACCGTCCTGCTCAAGGCGCTGGGCTGGAGCGAGGAGCGCATCCTCGAGGAGTTCAGCGAGTACGAGTCGATCCGCCAGACCCTGGAGAAGGACAACGTCTCCACCCAGGACGAGGCCCTGCTCGACATCTACCGCAAGCTGCGTCCTGGCGAGCCGCCGGCCCGCGATGCTGCCGAGGCGCTGCTGAAGAACTACTACTTCAACCCGAAGCGTTATGACCTGGCCAAGGTCGGTCGCTACAAGATCAACAAGAAGCTGGGCATGGGGCTGCCCTTCGACCAGCAGGTGCTGACCATCGACGACATCGTCGCGGCCATCCACTATGTCTGCGCGCTGCACGAGGGCAAGACCGAGCTGCAGCGTGATGACGTCACCGTCATCGTCGAAGAGGACGACATCGACCACTGCGGCAACCGTCGCCTGCGCACGGTCGGAGAGCTGATCCAGAACCAGCTGCGCACCGGCCTGGGCCGCATGGAGCGCGTGGTCCGCGACCGCATGACCACGCAGGACCTCGAGGCCATCACGCCGCAGACCCTGATCAACATCCGTCCGGTGACCGCGGCGCTGAAGGAGTTCTTCGGTACCTCGCAGCTGTCGCAGTTCATGGACCAGAACAACCCGCTCGCCGGCCTGACGCACAAGCGTCGTCTGTCCGCGCTGGGCCCCGGTGGTCTGTCCCGTGACCGCGCCGGCATGGAGGTCCGAGACGTCCACCCGTCGCACTACGGCCGCATGTGCCCCATCGAGACCCCCGAAGGCCCGAACATCGGCCTGATCGGCTCGCTGGCCTCCTTCGCCCGCGTGAACGCCTTCGGCTTCATCGAGACCCCCTACCGCAAGGTCGAGGACGGTGTGGTGACCAACCAGATCGACTACCTCACCGCGGATGAGGAGGACCGTTACGTCATCGCCCAGGCCAATGCCGAGATCGACGAGAACGGCCAGTTCGCCGAGGAGCGCGTCCTGGTGCGCATCAAGCACGGCGACGTGGACACCGTGCCGCGCAATGACGTGGAGTACATGGACGTCTCGCCGCGCCAGATGGTCTCGGTGGCCACCGCGCTGATCCCCTTCCTCGAGCACGATGACGCCTCGCGTGCCCTGATGGGTGCCAACATGCAGCGACAGGCTGTCCCGTTGCTGCGCAACGAGGCTCCCTTCGTCGGCACCGGCATGGAGTACCGCTCGGCCATCGACGTCGGCGACGTCACCGTGGCCAGCAAGGCCGGCGTGGTCATGGCCGTCTCGGCCGACATGATCGACGTCGCCTGTGACGACGGCACCTACCAGACCTACCAGCTTCAGAAGTTCAAGCGCTCCAATGCCGGCACCTGCATCAACCAGCGTCCGCTGGTCACCCAGGGCCAGCGTGTCGAGGTCGGCACCCCGCTGGCCGACGGCCCCTGCACCGACGGTGGCGAGATGGCCCTGGGCAAGAACCTGCTCGTGGCCTTCATGAGCTGGGAGGGCCACAACTACGAGGACGCGATCATCCTCTCGCAGCGCCTGGTCCAGGACGACGTCCTCACCTCGATCCACATCGAGGAGCACGAGGTCGACGCCCGCGACACCAAGCTGGGCCCCGAGGAGATCACCCGCGACATCCCCAATGTCTCGGAGGAGATGGTGGCCAACCTCGACGAGCGCGGCATCATCCGCATCGGCGCCGAGGTCGGCACCGGCGACATCCTGGTCGGCAAGGTGACGCCCAAGGGCGAGACCGAGCTCACCCCGGAGGAGCGCCTGCTGCGCGCCATCTTCGGTGAGAAGGCCCGTGAGGTGCGCGACACCTCCATGAAGGTGCCCCACGGCGAGACCGGTGTGGTCATCGGCGTGCGCGTCTTCGACCGCGACGAGGGTGACGAGCTGCCCCCCGGTGTCAACCAGCTGGTGCGGGTGTACGTGGCCCAGAAGCGCAAGCTCCAGACCGGAGACAAGCTGGCCGGCCGTCACGGCAACAAGGGTGTCATCTCCAAGATCCTGCCCGTCGAGGACATGCCCTTCCTCGAGGACGGCACCCCCGTCGACATCGTGCTGAACCCGATGGGTGTTCCCTCGCGAATGAACGTGGGTCAGGTGCTGGAGAACCACCTCGGGTGGATCGCCAAGACCGGGTGGGACATCGAGGGTGTCGAGGGGGAGTGGGCCGATCGTCTGCGCGATGTCGGTCTGAGCCACGTCGACGGCAATTCCCGTCTGGCGACCCCGGTCTTCGACGGTGCCAACGAGGCCGAGATCTCCGGCCTGCTGGAGAACGGCATCCCGACCCGTGACGGCGACCACCTGGTCGACTCCGACGGCAAGGCACGCCTGTTCGACGGCCGTTCCGGCGAGCCGTACCCGGAGAAGGTCGGCGTGGGCTACATGTACATGCTCAAGCTGCACCACCTCGTGGATGACAAGATCCACGCCCGTTCGACCGGTCCGTACTCGATGATCACCCAGCAGCCCCTGGGCGGCAAGGCGCAGTTCGGTGGCCAGCGCTTCGGTGAGATGGAGGTGTGGGCCATGGAGGCCTATGGCGCCGCCTGGGCACTGCAGGAGCTGCTCACCATCAAGTCCGATGACGTCCCCGGCCGCGTGAAGGTCTACGAGGCCATCGTCAAGGGCGAGAACATCCCGGAGCCGGGTATCCCCGAGTCCTTCAAGGTTCTGGTCAAGGAGATGAAGTCGCTCTGCCTGAACGTGGAGGTCCTCTCCAGCGACGGCACCGTCGTCGAGCTGCGTGACAGCGAGGACGACTACCGCAGCGCGGAGGACTTCGGCATCGATCTCTCCCGTCGTCCCGGCAGCGAGTCCTTCGCGGCCGTCGACGAAGTCTGAGTTCCCACTCAGTCCCCTGACGGGCCCCCGGCGCTGGCCGGGGCCCGTCACTCGAACTCAGACATCCATGCAAGGCACCTGCCATGGGGCAGGGGAAAGTGAACCAACGTGCTGGACGTGAACTTCTACGACGAGCTGCGCA
Source organism: Luteococcus sp. (assembly GCF_043424415.1). Taxonomy (NCBI): domain Bacteria; kingdom Bacillati; phylum Actinomycetota; class Actinomycetes; order Propionibacteriales; family Propionibacteriaceae; genus Luteococcus; species Luteococcus sp. The sequence continues at coordinate 17,717 of NZ_JBHWOO010000027.1, forward strand.
TCGGTCTTGCCCAGGCCGACCAGATCCGCGAGTGGTCGCACGGCGAGGTCAAGAAGCCCGAAACCATCAACTACCGCACGCTCAAGCCCGAGCGTGACGGACTCTTCTGCGAGAAGATCTTCGGTCCCACCCGGGACTGGGAGTGCAACTGCGGCAAGTACAAGCGCGTGCGCTTCAAGGGCATCATCTGCGAACGCTGTGGCGTTGAGGTGACGCGCTCCAATGTGCGTCGCGAGCGGATGGGCCACATCGAGCTGGCCGCCCCGGTCACCCACATCTGGTACTTCAAGGGCGTCCCGTCGCGCCTGGGCTACCTGCTGGACATCGCGCCCAAGGACCTCGAGAAGGTCATCTATTTCGCGGCCTACATGATCACGGCCGTGGACGAGGATGCCCGTCATCGCGATCTGCCCTCGCTGGAGGCCAAGGTCGAGACCGAGCGCAAGCGCATCGAGCAGCGTCGTGACGCCGACATCGAGGCGCGCATGACCAAGCTGGAGCAGGACTTGGGCCAGCTCGAGAGCGAGGGTGCCTCTGCCGACATCCAGAAGAAGGTCCGCACCGGCGGCGAGAAGGAGCTCAAGCAGCTTCGTGACCGCAGCCAGCGCGAGCTGGACCGTCTGGATGCGGTGTGGACCCGCTTCAAGAGCCTCAAGGTCCAGGACCTCGAGGGCGACGAGATCCTCTACCGCGAGATGACCAAGCGCTTCGGCAAGTACTTTGAGGGCTTCATGGGTGCGGAGGCGATCAAGCGTCGTCTGGCCACCTTCGACCTGACCGAGGAGGCCGAGAACCTCCGCAACACGATCCAGACCGGCAAGGGCCAGCGCAAGACCCGCGCCCTGAAGCGTCTCAAGGTCGTCTCTGCCTTCCTCGACGGCCGCAACTCGCCGGCCGGCATGGTCCTGGACGCCGTCCCGGTCATCCCGCCGGACCTGCGTCCCATGGTGCAGCTGGACGGTGGCCGTTTCGCGACCTCCGACCTGAACGACCTGTACCGCCGCGTGATCAACCGCAACAACCGCCTCAAGCGCCTGCTCGACCTCGGTGCCCCCGAGATCATCGTGAACAACGAGAAGCGCATGCTGCAGGAGTCGGTGGACTCGCTGTTCGACAACGGCCGTCGGGGACGCCCCGTCACCGGGCCGGGCAACCGTCCGCTGAAGTCCATCAGCGACATGCTGAAGGGCAAGCAGGGTCGTTTTCGCCAGAACCTGCTGGGCAAGCGCGTCGACTACTCGGGCCGTTCGGTCATCACCGTGGGCCCGCAGCTGAAGCTGCACCAGTGCGGCCTGCCCAAGGCCATGGCCCTGGAGCTGTTCAAGCCCTTCGTGATGAAGCGTCTGGATGACCTGAACTACGCCCAGAACATCAAGAGCGCCAAGCGCATGGTGGAGCGTCAGCGTCCCCAGGTGTGGGATGTCCTCGAAGAGGTCATCAAGGAGCACCCGGTGCTGCTGAACCGTGCACCAACCCTGCACCGCCTCGGCATCCAGGCCTTCGAGCCCCAGCTGATCGAGGGCAAGGCCATCCAGCTGCACCCGCTGGTCTGCACCGCCTTCAATGCCGACTTCGACGGCGACCAGATGGCCGTGCACCTGCCGCTGTCGGCCGAGGCACAGGCCGAGGCCCGCATCCTGATGCTGTCGACGAACAACATCCTCAAGCCGGCCGATGGTCGTCCCGTCACGCTGCCGACCCAGGACATGATCATCGGCATGTACTTCCTCACGCAGGAGCGTGAGGGTGCCGGCACCGGCAACAGCTACTCCTCGATCTCCGAGGCCATCATGGCCTTCGATCGCAAGGAGCTGATGATGGGTGCGCGCATCAAGCTGGTCCTTTCCGGCATCGTCAAGCCCGAGGGCGCCGTCGAGCGCACCGACGGCTCCTTCCTGGTGGAGACCACCCTGGGTCGTGCCCTGTTCAACGAGGCGCTTCCCGAGGACTACCCCTTCATCAACGAGACCGTGGGCAAGAAGCAGCTGGGCGCGATCGTCAACGACCTCGCCGAGCGCTACCAGAAGGTCAAGGTTGGCCAGACCCTGGACAACCTCAAGGACCTCGGCTTCCACTGGGCGACCCGATCCGGCGTGACCGTCTCGATCGGCGACGTGCAGACGCCTCCGAACAAGCCGGAGATCATTGCCAGCTACGACGCCAAGGCTGCCAAGATCGACAAGCTCTACGAGCGTGGTGCGGTGACCGAGGACGAGCGTCGTCAGGAGCTCATCCAGATCTGGACCGACGCCACCGCCGAGCTGACCGCGGCCATGGAGGGCAACTTCACCGAGACCAACCCCATCTTCATGATGGTGGCCTCGGGCGCGCGAGGAAACATGACCCAGATGCGCCAGATCGCCGCCATGCGTGGCCTGGTGGCCAACCCGAAGGGCGAGATCATCGCCCGCCCGATCAAGTCGAACTTCCGTGAGGGCCTGTCGGTCCTGGAGTACTTCATCTCCACCCACGGTGGTCGAAAGGGTCAGGCGGACACCGCCCTGCGTACCGCTGACTCGGGCTACCTGACCCGTCGCCTGGTCGACGTCAGCCAGGACGTCATCATCCGCGAGGAGGACTGTGGCACCGAGCGTGGCCTGAACAAGCCCATCGCCCAGGACGACGAGGCGGGCACCCTGCGCGCACTCGGCAATGTCGAGACCGCGGTCTACGCCCGTACCCTCGCCGTCGACGCCGTCGACGACAAGGGCGAGGTCATCGTGGCCGCCGGGACCGACCTGGGTGACGTGGAGATCGACGCCCTGGTGGCTGCCGGTGTCTCGAGCGTCAAGGTGCGCTCGGTGCTCACCTGTGAGGCGGCCACCGGCACCTGCGCCATGTGCTACGGCCGTTCGCTGGCCACCGGAAAGCTGGTCGACGTCGGCGAGGCCGTCGGTATCGTCGCTGCACAGTCGATCGGTGAGCCGGGAACCCAGCTGACCATGCGTACCTTCCACACCGGCGGTGTGGCTGGAGACGACATCACCCAGGGTCTGCCCCGAGTGGTGGAGCTCTTCGAGGCCCGCCAGCCCAAGGGCAAGGCCCCGATGGCCGAGGCCGCCGGTCGCGTCACCATCGAGGAGGGTGACCGTTCGCGCAAGATCATCATCAAGCGCGACGACGGCCAGGAGGACCTGGAGTACCCGGTGCCGCGTCGTGCGCGCCTGGACTTCGAGGACTCCACCGGTGTCAAGCGTTCGCTCAAGGACGGCGACCACGTGGACGCGGGCCAGCAGCTGACCGCCGGCACGATGGATCCGCAGGACGTGCTGCGAGTGCGTGGTGTCCGCAAGGTGCAGGAGCACCTGGTGGAGGAGGTCCAGAAGGTCTACGGCACCCAGGGTGCCCCGCTCCACGACAAGCACATCGAGATCATCCTTCGTCAGATGCTTCGCCGCATCACCGTCATCGACTCCGGTGACACGACGATGATGCCCGGTGAGCTGGTGGATCGTCAGACCTACGAGAGCCAGAACCGCAAGGCGCTGGCCGAGGGTGGCAAGCCCGCCGAGGGCCGTCCGGTCCTGATGGGCATCACCAAGGCCTCGCTGGCCACGGAGTCCTGGCTGTCGGCGGCCTCCTTCCAGGAGACCACCAAGGTCCTGACCGATGCCGCCATCCACGGCAAGTCCGACTCGCTGGTCGGTCTGAAGGAGAACGTGATCCTCGGCAAGCTGATCCCGGCCGGCACCGGCCTGGAGCGCTACCGCAACATCCGCGTGGAGCCCACGGCGGAGGCCAAGGCAACGGCCTTCACCATGAGCTACGACCCCTTCGACTACGACTTCGGTACGGGTACGGGTGCGGCGGTTCCGCTGGAGGACCTCGACTTCGGCGACATGCGCTGAGTTCCTGAGTGACGGCATCGGGCGTCTCCCTCCGGGGAGGCGCCCGATGTCTGTTTGTCGTCACCTGGAGTGGGCGCGGCTCGCTACGGTGGCGCCATGGAGATCCTGTCGACCAACATCGGGCGGCCCCGCGAGGACATCGGTGGCTACGGCCGCCCGACGGGGCACGACAAGAGGCCTGTCGCCTCCATCACGCTCAGTGATCCCGGGCCCCGTGGTCCGCAGACGGAGCGCGCCTCCGGGGTGGAGGGCGACTTCGTGGGGGACCGGGAGCACCACGGCGGCCGCGACAAGGCGGTCTATGCGGTGGGCTGGGAGGACCTCGAGCTGTGGTCGAAGCGACTGGGCATGGATCTGCCGGCCGGCTGGATGGGGGAGAACCTCACCACCCTGGGCCGCGACCTGAATGCCGCGGTGGTGGGGGAGAAGTGGCGCATCGGTGACGCCCTGCTGCAGGTGTGTCAGCCCCGCATCCCGTGCCGGACCTTCCAGGTGGTGGCCGGACGGCCGGGGTGGATCCGCGAGTTCACCGCAGCCGGCGGTGCCGGGGCCTACTTGCGGGTGCTGGAGCCCGGGACGGTACGTGCCGGTGACCGGGTGGAGGTGCTGGACGTGCCGGGTCACGGTGTCGGGGTGCGCGAGGTCTTCCGTGCCCGCACCACCCGCCCCCAGACGGCGGCTGCCGTGCTCGCGGCGCGCGAACACCTGCCCGACGAGGTGGCGGCAAAGCTCCTGGCCCGGCAGGTGACGGACCTCGCCTGAGTCCCTGTTTTGACCCAGGGGCCTGCCTCGTCTAGATTTGGTATCTGTGCTCGACCAGATCGGGCCCGTGTGCGTGCCCTGGCAGTGGGGTCGCCCTCCTAAACGTTGCGAGGAGGGGGGCAACGGTGCGGAGGTCGCACTGCAGACAACTGCACCAGCTGGGGATAACGGTGGTCCACAACTGACGCGCGGGAGCTGCAAGCCAGGGTAAGACCATCCAGACAACGAAAGAGATACCAGCCGGTGCCTACAATCCAGCAGCTGGTCCGCAAGGGCCGCACTGACAAGGTCAGCAAGAACAGTACGCCTGCGCTCAAGGGTTCGCCCCAGCGTCGTGGTGTGTGTACTCGCGTGTACACCACCACCCCGAAGAAGCCGAACTCGGCACTCCGCAAGGTGGCTCGTGTGCGCCTCTCCTCCGGGATCGAGGTGACCGCCTACATTCCGGGCGTGGGCCACAACCTGCAGGAGCACTCGATGGTGCTGGTCCGCGGCGGTCGTGTCAGGGACCTGCCCGGCGTTCGCTACAAGATCATTCGTGGCTCGCTCGACACCCAGGGTGTCAAGGGTCGCAAGCAGGCTCGCAGCCGCTACGGCGCGAAGAAGGAGAAGTAATGCCTCGCAAGGGACCGGCGCCCAAGCGCCCCGTCATCGCCGATCCGGTCTTCGGATCCCCGCTGGTGTCGCAGCTCGTCAGCAAGATCCTGCTGGACGGCAAGAAGACCACCGCGCAGCAGATCGTCTACACCGCCCTCGAGGGCACCCGTGAGAAGACCGGCGTGGACCCCGTCCAGACCCTCAAGCGTGCACTTGACAACATCAAGCCGTCCCTTGAGGTCAAGAGCCGTCGCGTCGGTGGCGCCACCTACCAGGTGCCGATCGAGGTCAAGCCTGCTCGTGCCACCACGCTGAGCATGCGCTGGCTGGTCAGCTACTCTCGCGCCCGTCGGGAGAAGACGATGGCCGAGCGCCTGATGAACGAGATCCTGGATGCCTCGAACGGTCTGGGCGCCTCGGTCAAGAAGCGCGAGGACACCCACAAGATGGCCGAGGCCAACAAGGCCTTCGCCCACTACCGCTGGTGATCTGATGCCCCAACGTCGTGAGCGACGTTGGGGCGTCCTCACGTCCGGGGCGGGTAGAATCCTGTCCCGGGCGTGTTCTCTGTCCTACCCCATTGTTCGTAATCCATACATAGATTGAGGTTGAAGCCCTGTGGCCATCGACTTGAAGACTGACCTGGCCAAGGTCCGCAACATCGGCATCATGGCCCACATCGACGCCGGCAAGACCACCACGACCGAGCGCATCTTGTTCTACACGGGCATCACCCACAAGATCGGTGAGGTCCACGACGGCGCTGCCACCATGGACTGGATGGAGCAGGAGCAGGAGCGTGGCATCACGATCACCTCCGCCGCCACCACCTGCTTCTGGCACGACACCCAGATCAACATCATCGACACCCCCGGCCACGTGGACTTCACCGTCGAGGTGGAGCGCTCGCTGCGCGTGCTCGACGGGGCCGTGGCCGTCTTCGACGGTGTCGCCGGGGTCGAGCCGCAGTCGCAGACCGTGTGGCGCCAGGCCAGCAAGTACGGCGTTCCGCGCATCTGCTACATCAACAAGCTGGACCGTACCGGTGCGAGCTTCGACCACTGTGTCAAGACCATCCGCGAGCGCCTGATGGCCACCCCGGCCATCATCCAGCTGCCGATCGGTGCCGAGGCCGACTTCCTGGGCGTCGTCGACCTGGTCGAGATGAACGCCAAGACCTACCGCGGTGAGACCACGATGGGTGAGATGTACGAGGTCGAGGAGATCCCGGCTGACATGCTGGAGCAGGCCAAGGCGGCCCGCGCCGAGCTGCTCGAGGTCGTGGCCGAGGCCGACGACGAGTTGATGGAGATGTTCCTGGAGGGCGAGGAGCCCTCGGTGGAGCGCCTGAAGGCCGGCATCCGCAAGGGTGTCCTGGAGAACAAGTTCAACGCCGTGGTCTGTGGCACCTCCTTCAAGAACAAGGGTGTGCAGCCGCTGCTCGACGCCATCGTCGACTACCTACCCAGCCCGCTGGACGTTCCCGCCATCGCCGGCTTCAAGCCCGGCGACGAGGAGACCGTCCTGGAGCGTCACCCGAACAATGACGACCCGCTGTCGATCCTGGCCTTCAAGGTGGCCGCCGATCCGCACCTGGGTAAGCTCACCTTCATCCGCGTCTACTCCGGTGTCCTGCAGGCCGGCACCCAGGTGCTGAACGCCACCAAGGGCAAGAAGGAGCGCATCGGCAAGATCTACCAGATGCACGCCAACAAGCGTGAGGAGATCGACGCCATTGGTGCCGGCATGATCGTGGCCGTCATGGGCCTCAAGGACACCACCACCGGTGAGACCCTGTGCGACCCGGCCAACCCGATCATCCTGGAGTCGATGGAGTTCCCGGCCCCGGTGATCGAGCAGGCCATCGAGCCGAAGACCAAGTCGGACCAGGAGAAGCTGGGTGTCGCCATCCAGCGCCTGGCCGAGGAGGACCCCACCTTCCGCGTCCACACCGACGAGGAGACCGGCCAGACCATCATCGCGGGCATGGGCGAGCTGCACCTCGAGGTGCTGATCGACCGCATGAAGCGCGAGTTCAAGGTCGAGGCCAACATCGGCAAGCCGCAGGTGGCCTACCGGGAGACCCTGCGCCGCCCGGTGCAGAAGGTCGACTACACCCACAAGAAGCAGTCGGGTGGTTCGGGCCAGTACGCCAAGGTGATCGTGGACCTGGAGCCGCTGGAGCCGGGCTCGGGCTACGAGTTCGTCAACGCCGTCACCGGTGGCCGCATCCCCAAGGAGTACATCCCCGCCGTGGATGCCGGCATCAAGGACGCCATGCAGTTCGGCGTGCTGGCCGGTTACCCGGTCGAGGACATCCGTGTCACCCTGACCGATGGCGCCTACCACGATGTCGACTCCTCGGAGATGGCCTTCAAGCTGGCCGGTTCGATGGTCTTCAAGGAGGCTGCTCGCAAGGCCGACCCCGCCATCCTCGAGCCGCTGATGGCCGTCGAGGTGACCACCCCGGAGGACTACCTGGGTACCGTCATCGGTGACCTGAACTCTCGTCGTGGCCAGGTGCAGAGCATGGACGAGCTGCACGGCAACCGCGTCGTTCGTGCGCTGGTGCCACTGAGCGAGATGTTCGGCTACGTGGGTGACCTGCGCTCGAAGACCTCGGGACAGGCCTCCTACTCGATGGAGTTCGACTCCTACGGCGAGACCCCGAAGAACATCGCCGACGAGATCGTCGCCAAGGCTCGCGGCGGCGAGTGACGGTGGCCGATTGGGTGGAGTTCCCGGTTCCGGCCAGGAACTCCACCCGATCCGCATCAGCAATGAGTTTGACTCTCGCCCGCTGGTGCACAAAACTTGGACGGTAGCTGTGCACTGCTTCGGCAGCCATGGCGCCAGCAAGAAGCAAGGACCCCCGGAGAGGGATTTCCCCACTCCGATTTCACACCAGTACGCCCCGCGGAGAGCGTGGCGGCAATCCAGAAGGAGCCCCAGTGGCAAAGGCCAAGTTCGAGCGGACTAAGCCGCACTGCAACATCGGCACCATCGGACACATCGACCACGGCAAGACCACCCTCACCGCGGCGATCTCCAAGGTGCTCCACGACCAGTACCCCGATCTGAACGAGGCTTCGCCCTTCGACCAGATCGACAAGGCTCCCGAGGAGCGTCAGCGCGGCATCACGATCTCGATCGCCCACATCGAGTACCAGACCGAGAAGCGCCACTACGCGCACGTTGACTGCCCCGGCCACGCCGACTACGTCAAGAACATGATCACCGGTGCTGCCCAGATGGACGGCGCCATCCTCGTGGTCGCCGCCACCGACGGCCCCATGCCCCAGACCCACGAGCACGTGCTGCTGGCTCGCCAGGTCGGCGTGCCCGCCATCGTCGTCGCCCTGAACAAGTGCGACATGGTGGACGCCGAGGAGCTCATCGAGCTCGTCGAGATGGAGGTCCGTGAGCTGCTGAGCTCGCAGGACTTCGACGGCGACGGCTGCCCGGTCGTGCGCGTCTCCGCTTTCCAGGCCCTGCAGGGCGAGGAGAAGTGGGTCAAGAGCGTCCAGGACCTGATGACCGCTGTCGACGAGTACATCCCGCAGCCCGAGCGCGAGACGGACAAGCCCTTCCTGATGCCCGTTGAGGACGTCTTCACGATCACCGGTCGTGGCACCGTCATCACCGGTCGTATCGAGCGTGGCATCGTCAAGACCGGCGAGACCGTCGACATCATCGGCATCAGCGAGACCAAGCAGACCAGCACCATCACCGGTGTCGAGATGTTCCGCAAGATCCTCGACGAGGGTCGCGCTGGCGAGAACGTCGGCCTGCTGCTGCGTGGCACCAAGAAGGAAGACGTCGAGCGTGGCATGTGTGTCATCAAGCCCGGCTCGACCACTCCCCACACGGACTTCGAGGGCTCGGTCTACATCCTGACCAAGGAGGAGGGTGGCCGTCACAAGCCCTTCTTCTCCAACTACTCGCCCCAGTTCTACTTCCGCACCACGGACGTGACTGGTGTCGTGCAGCTGCCCGAGGGCACCGAGATGGTGATGCCCGGTGACAACACCGACATGACCGTGCACCTCAACAAGCCTGTCGCCATGGAGGACGGCCTGAAGTTCGCCATCCGTGAGGGTGGGCGTACCGTCGGTGCCGGCCGCGTGACCAAGATCGTCAAGTGACCCTTCGTCACTGATCTGGTCGGGCGACACCTGATCAACCCAGTGGGCCCCGATACAAC
>NZ_JBHWOO010000028.1:0-7226 GCF_043424415.1 Luteococcus sp.
CCCTCGCCCCCGGTCGTCCCGTGCGGGGAGGTGGTCAGGCTCAGAGATTGCCGGTCTTGTCCTGGAGGAACTGCTGGCCCTTGTCCACGTGAGCGGCGTGCTTGTCGCCGGTGCGCGAGTCCAGCTTGTCGCCGGCCTGCTCGATGCCCCGGTCGATCTTGGCCTCGTGCTGGTTCGCGAGGTCGCGGGCCTTGTCGGCGGTGGTGCCCTCGCCGTTGCCCTGCAGCGCGTCCTTGGCCTTGTCGAAGAGGCCCATGGTCATTCCTTCCGATCTGTCTCAACGGGAAGACCAGCGAGCCGTGGTCTTTCGGTAGGGCCCCGCACTTCCTTCCCGCGCTGGGCCGGGTCAAGGATCGGCTCGGGTGCTGCGCTGAGGGCGCAACCACTTCGCCGCCGGCGTCGCAGCTGGCGCGCGAACGCGCCGACACCGCGCTGGCACAATGGCTGCGTGCTCCCACCCCTGGTCGTCCTCAACGGTCCCACCGCCTCCGGCAAGTCCAGCCTGGCGATCCGGGTGGCCCAGCAGCTCACGCGGCGGGGTCACCCCAGCGAGATCGTCAACGCGGACTCGATGCTGGTCTACCGCGGCATGGACATCGGGACGGCCAAGCCAACCGTCGCGGAGCTGGCCGCTGTCCCGCACCACCTGGTCGACATCCTCGACGTGACGCAGACCTCCACCGTCGCCGACATCCAGGCCCTGGCCCGTGAGGTGATCGCGCGCCTGCGTGCCGAAGGGATCGTCCCGGTGCTCGTCGGCGGTTCGGCCCTGTACGTGCACGCGATCGTCGACGACTTCGACTTCCCCGGCTCCGACCCGCAGGTGAGGGCCCGCCACGAGGCGCGCCTGGCCGAGGTCGGGCCGTACGCCCTGCACGCCGAGCTCGCCCAGCGCGCCCCCGAGGCTGCCGCGTCGATGGACCCCGGCAACGGACGACGCATCGTGCGGGCCCTGGAGGTGCTCGAACTCACCGGCGAGCTGCGCCCGAGGCTGCCGCAGTGGACCTATGCCCTCGAGCGCGTGCTCCAGTACGGCCTGGAGATCGACCGGGAAGTGATGGACCGGCGGATCAACGAGCGCGTCGACCAGATGTGGTCCGACGGGCTGGTCGAGGAGGTGCGACGGCTGGAGGAACAGGGCCTGCGCGAGGGCCTGACGGCCAGCCGGGCACTGGGCTACCGGCAGGTGCTGGCCCACCTGGACGGCGAGGTGGACGAGCACACCGCCCGCGAGATGACCAAGGCGGGAACCCGTCGCTTCGCCCGCAAGCAGCTGGGGTGGTTCCGGCGTGACCCGCGGGTGGTCTGGTTGCCGGCGGGCGATCCGTCCAGTCCTGAACGGATCGTGGACGATGTCTGCCAGGCGCTGGGCTGAGCCTCGCAGGGGGTCCGGATCTGGTCTGGTCCTCGGGCGGGCGCGTAACCTACGCCCATGAGGACCTGGAAGTTCGCCAAGGGGCACGGCACGCAGAACGACTTCGTGATCGTCACCGATCGTCACGGCATGGTGCGCCTGGACGACGATGACGTCCGATTCCTGTGCGACCGGCGTGCCGGCATCGGCGGCGATGGCCTGCTGCGCGTGACCATGGCCTCGTCCATCGAGGACCACGAGGACGAGCCGGAGCGCTGGTTCATGGACTACCGCAATGCCGACGGGTCCATCGCCGAGATGTGCGGCAACGGTCTGCGCGTCTTCGTGCGTTACCTGCTGGAGGAGGGCCTGGTCTCCGGTCGCGAGATCGAGGTGATGACCCGCGCCGGTCTGCGGCGTGCCTGGCCGCAGCACGACGGGACGATCCGCACCCTGCTGGGCGAGGTACGGCTGGGCGACGAGCCGGTGCAGGTCAGCAGGGGGGAGGGTCGCTGGGCGGCCACCACCGTGGATGTCGGCAACCCCCATGCGGTCTGCTTCGTCGACGGTGCGGACGAGCTGTCGGCACTGGACCTGACCCATGAACCCGTCTGGGAACCCGCGCAGGCCTTCCCCGAGGGCACCAACATCGAGTTCGTGCACGTCATCGACGAGCACCACATCGCCATGCGCGTCCACGAGCGCGGGGCGGGGGAGACCATGAGCTGTGGCACCGGCACGGTTGCCGCGGCGGCGGCCCATGCCCGTCGCGCCGGGCTCGGTGGCGGCGAGGTGGTCGTGGACGTCCCGGGCGGTCGCCTCGTGGTCGAGCTGGACGGCAGCCAGGCCTACCTGACCGGGCCAGCGGTGGTGGTGGGCCGCGGTGAGGTCGTGATGCCCGACTGAGGACCGCCCCGCCGTGGGCGAAAATGGCTGGCCGGGCTTGCTTGCAGGTGACAAGCTGGGACAACGATGACTCGACCTGACTCCCGTCGCAATGACGACGACTTCGATGACCTGTACGACGACCTGGGCGCCGGCGACCTCGACGCCGACGGCCGCGACCCAGAAGAGTACGACGCAGGGGACCATGACGGCCTCCAGCTCGATTTGGCCGAACGACTGTCCCTCAAGCGAGTTGCCGGCATGTCCACGCAGGTGGCCGACATCAGCGAGGTCGAGTACCGCGACCTCCAGCTGGAACGCGTGGTGCTCATCAGCGTGTGGACCACCGGCAGCGAGGCGGACGCCGAGAATGCCATGACCGAGCTGAAGCTGCTGGCCGAGACCGCGGGCGCCCAGGTTCTGGAGGGCCTGGTGCAGCGGCGCAAGTCGCCGGACCCGGCCACCTACATCGGCCGCGGCAAGGTGGACGAGCTGCGCGAGGTGGTGGTGGCCACCGGCGCCGACACCGTCATCTGCGACGGCGAGCTGCAACCGGCGCAGCTGCGCAACCTCGAGGACCGGGTCAAGGTCAAGGTGATCGACCGCACGGCCCTGATCCTCGACATCTTCGCCCAGCACGCCAAGAGCGTCGAGGGCAAGACCCAGGTGGAGCTGGCCCAGCTGCAGTACCTGCGCCAGCGGCTTCGTGGCTGGGGTGGCAACCTGTCGCGCCAGGCCGGTGGCCAGGCCGCCGGCGGTGCCGGTATCGGTGGCCGTGGCCCCGGTGAGACGAAGATCGAGACCGACCGTCGCCGCATCAACACCCGGGTGGCGATCCTGCGCAAGCGGATGCGGGACCTCGACGCGACCCGTGAGAACAAGCGTGCCGATCGTCGTCGCAACCGCATTCCCTCGATCGCGATCGTGGGCTACACCAATGCTGGCAAGTCGTCGATCCTCAACCGGATCACCGACGCCGGTGTGCTGGTGGAGAATGCCCTGTTCGCCACGCTGGACCCGACGACCCGTCGTCACACCACGCCCGACGGGCGCGTCTACACCCTCACCGACACTGTCGGTTTCGTGCGCCACCTGCCCCACGACCTGGTGGAGGCCTTCAAATCCACGCTGGAGGAGTCGGCGCAGGCGGACCTTTTGCTGCACGTCGTGGACGGGTCCGACCCCGACCCGGTGGGCCAGGTGCACGCCGTGCGCACGGTGCTCAACGAGATCGGCGCCGGCAATGTCCCCGAACAGCTGGTGATCAACAAGGTCGATGCGGCCGATGACGACAGCCTGCAGGTGCTGCGCACCCAGTATCCCGAGGCCGTCTTCGTCTCCGCCCGGACGGGGGAGGGCATCGAGGAGCTGCGGGCCGTGGCCGAGAGCCGACTGCCCAGCCCGGAGGTCTCCGTCGACGCGCTGATCCCCTATGGTCGTGGCGACCTGGTGGACCGCATCCACAAGCACGGCCAGCTGGTCACCGTCGAGCACACCGGCGAGGGCACCCGCGTCGTGGCCCGGGTGCATCCGGACCTGGCCGGAGAGCTCAAGGCCTTCGAGGTGCAGGACCCGTCGTGACCCGCACGGCGGGCCCGGTCCGCAGGTAGGCTGGCCCGATGCCGTCTGCCGAGAAGAAGAACGAGTCCGCCTCGGCCCAGCCGGAGCAGGAAGTTGCCGCGTCCAAGACGAGCACCAGCCAGGTGAGCTCGGCCGAGGTGCTGCAGGCTGCGGTGTCCGCGATCGGCGGGACCCCGCGGCCCGGCCAGCAGCAGATGGCCGAGGCCATCGAGGCGGCGATCGACACCGGCGAACACCTGCTGGTGCAGGCAGGCACTGGCACCGGCAAGTCGCTGGGCTACCTCGCCCCGGCCTTGCTGCACGTGCAGTCCACCCGCCAGCGGATCGTCATCGCCACCGCCACCCTGGCCCTGCAGGCGCAGCTGGCCACTTCCGACATCCCCAATGCCCTCAAAGCGGTCCGCGAGGTGACCGGGCGCGAACCCAGCCATGCCATCCTCAAGGGCCGCACGAACTATGCCTGCCTGCTCAAGACGCGCGATGGCATCGCCGACGAGCAGGACACGCTGCTGGGCGGCGCCGAGCTCGCCGACGGGCTTCGCAAGTCCAGCGCCGATGCCGACTCGGTGCTGGGCGCCGAGGTGATCATGCTGCGCGAGTGGGCCGAGCAGCAGCTCAAGGACCGCCAGCTCGCCGACCGCGACGACGCCCCCGCCCACAGCCCCCGCTCCTGGGGCCTGGTCTCGATGCCGGTGCGCGAGTGCCTGGGCGTCAACCGGTGCCCCTACGGCTCGGAGTGCTTCGTCGAGTCCTCCCGCGAGAAGGCCCGGGCATCGCAGCTGGTGGTCACCAACCATGCGCTGTTGGCGATCGATGCCATGCATGGAGGCACCGCGCTGCCGGAGCACGAGGTCGTGATCATCGACGAGGCGCACGAACTGGTGGGCAGGGTCACCGGGGCCGCCTCGGCTGAGCTCAGCCCCCAGCTGGTTGAGCGGGTCGCCAAGCGGGTGCTGCCCTGGCTCAGCGACGACCTGGGCCTGGAGTTCCTGGAGTCGGCCGACATCCTGCGGGTGGCTCTGGACGAGACCGACCTGGCCCGCATCTCCCAGCCCGGGGGTGCGGCGGTGACCGCCTTCGAGTCCATCCGCGACGTGGCCCGTCGGGTGGTCAGCGGCCTGGGAGGCAAGGCTGCCGACAAGAACCGCAAGGATGTCGACCCGGAGCAACAGCAGGCGGCCGCGGCCGCCAAGGAGGTCTTCGACATTGCAGAGCGGATGGCGGACCTGTCCAGCAATGACGTGGTCTGGGTCAGCGAGCGGGAACGCTTCGGCCGTCAGGCACAGGTGGCGCCGCTGAGCGTGGCCGGGCTGATGCGCGAGAAGGTCCTGGGGGAGAGGACGACCATCCTCACTTCGGCGACGCTCAAGATCGGCGGCGACTTCACCCAGGTGGCGGGCCAGATCGGGCTGCGCAAGGCCGACCGGTTGGTGGGTGACCAGCATGACCCGGACAATGCGCTGGCCTGGCGCGGGTTCGACGTCGGCACCCCCTTCGACTACCGCAAGCAGGGCATCCTCTACGTGCCCCGGAACCTGCCGCGGCCCCGGCGTGACGGGACGGCTCCGGAGGTGCTCGAGGAGGTCGCCGAGCTGGTCTGGGCGGCGGGTGGCAGGACCCTGGGGCTGTTCAGCTCCCAGCGCGCCGCGGAGGCCGCCGCCAAGCACGTGCGCCAGCAGCTGCCGAAGATGACCGTCCTGTGCCAGGGCGATGCCCAGTTGTCGGAGCTCACCCGCCAGTTCGCCGTCGACCCGGAGGTGAGCCTGTTCGGCACGGTCTCGTTGTGGCAGGGGATCGACGTGCCGGGAGAGACCTGCCAGCTGGTGATCATCGACAAGATCCCCTTCCCGCGCCCCGACGACCCGCTGGTGCTGGCCCGTCAGGAGGCGGTGACGCAGGCCGGCGGCAATGGCTTCATGTCGGTGGCGGCCACCCATGCCGGTCTGCTGATGGCCCAGGGTGCCGGGCGCCTGGTGCGTCGCGTCACCGACCGGGGCGTGGTGGCGGTGCTGGACCCCCGGCTGGTGACGGCACGCTATGGCGGCTTCCTGCGGGCCTCGATGCCCGACTTCTGGATGACAGCCGAGCGCGAGGTGGCCGTCGGAGCGCTGCGGCGTCTGCAGGAGGGATAGTCCTCGAGCATGTCGAGGGGGCCGCCCACGCGCCGTGGGTGGCCCCTTCTTCATAGGCGCGGAGGGCGCGCCTCAGACGCGACGCAGCACCGCGACGACCTTGCCGAGGATCCTCGCGTGGTTGCCGTCGATGGGGGAGTACTGCTCGTTGTGTGGCATCAGCCAGACCTGGCCAGGCGTCTTCTTGAGGGTCTTGACGGTTGCCTCGTCGTCGAGCAGCGCCGCGACGATGTCGCCATTGTCGGCATCGTCCTGCTGCCGGACCGCCACCCAGTCGCCGTCGCAGATGGCGGCGTCGACCATCGAGTCGCCGCGGACCTCGAGCAGAAAGGTCGTGCCCTCGCCCACCAGCTGGCGGGGCAGGGGGAAGACCTCCTCGATGCGCTCCTCGGCCAGGATCGGCCCGCCGGCGGCGATGCGTCCCACCATCGGGACGTTGACGGCGGTGGGGAAGCTGTCGCCCACGTCGGTGGGGTCGTTGGCCTCGGCCTCGGTGGGGAGCATGGACGGGGGTAGGTGCACCTCCATGGCGCGCGGCTGGCCCGGGATGCGGCGGATGTAGCCCAGCGACTCCAGCTGCTTGAGCTGGTGCGAGACGCTGGACGAGCTGGCCAGGCCGGCATGCTCGCCGATTTCGCGCATGCTGGGCGGATAGCCCCGGGTCTCCAGGCTCTCCCGGATCACCTCGAGCACGCGGCGCTGGCGTGGGCTCATGCCGTCGACGCTGGGCTCCACCAGCTTGCGCCCGCGCGAGAGCTCCTTGCGGACCTCCTCGTCACTGGGACGCCCGACGGGTCGACGCGCCTGTGCCTTGCCCCTCATTCCACTTGCCATGGAACAAGACTAGTGCGCACGACCGCTCCCAATCAAACATCTGTTCGAGGTACTCCCCGCCAGCTCCCGGGGCGCACGAGCGGCCTCTCGTGGACGGTCTGGAGCCAGTCGCCGCAAAACTGTCAGAGGGGGCTGTTTGACTCGGTCGCGAGCGCGAAACCTGAAGCTTTCGGTCGCAATCGAACAATCGTTTGATTGCGACGGGGATCGAGGTTAGTGTTCAAGCATCGAACACCTGTTCGACGGGCGGATGGCTCGCGGCAGGGTTTGTCCAGACCTGAGGAGTAGTCATGAGTGCAACCTTTGTCGCGAGGATCCCGGCCGTCACCCCGGCATCGATCCGTCGTCGCGGAGAAGGGCGCCTGCGTGGGCCAGCGGCCAGGCCGCTGCAGCCCGCCATGCCGGTGGGGCGGCCCGTGCAGCCCGCCGGGCCCGAGCTC
>NZ_JBHWOO010000029.1:0-16352 GCF_043424415.1 Luteococcus sp.
AATGTCCACTGATGAACGTGGGCTGAGCCCGGCGTCTCGCGCAGTCACGTCCCAGGGCCGCAGTCCGGGGATCAGGGCGTCTGGGTGGGGGACGGCTCGGCGGTCTGGGTCGGCTCGTAGCGCCCCACGCCGATGGTCACCGTCGAACCCCGCTCTGCCTGGCCGCCAGCCGGGCTCTGGTCGACGACCTTGCCCTCCAGGTTCGGGTCGTTCACCGTCGAGCCGGAGACGGCCACGGTGAAGCCCGCGTCCTGCAGGGTCTTGGTGGCCACGGCGAGGGCCTGGTCGGTCACATTGGGCACCGGCAGGCTCTCCGAGGTCTCCTGGGCCGTCGGCGAGGCGGAGGCAGTGGCCGAGGGAGTCTGGGTGGGCTCCGGATCCCGGTAGCGGCCGACGATCAGCTGGACGGTGCTGCCACGCTCCACCCGCTTGCCGCCGGCCGGATTCTGCTCCAGCACCCGGCCGTCCTTGCCGGGCTCGGTGGTCTCGCGCTCGTTGACGGCCACCTCGAGTCCCAGTGTCTCCAGGGCAGAACGGGCCTCGTCCTGCGCCTGGTCGACGACCTTGGGCACGCGGACCTTGCCGGTGGCCAGGTAGACCTTGATGCCCTGCTTGGCCGACAGCACCACCTCGGCGCCGGAGGCCGGGTTGGAGGTGACCACCTCGCCCTTGTCCAGGTCGGGATGGTCGGCCTCCGCCTCGGCGGTGGCGTCGGCGAAAGTGATCCCGCTGCTCGCGAAGCCGGCGTCGACCAGCCGCTGGCGGGCCTGGTCACGCGAGAGCCCCACCAGGTCCGGCACCGTGACCGTCTTGGGACCGTCATTGATGGTGATCGTGACCGTCGAGCCCCTGCGGGCCTCCTTGCCGCCGGGCGGGTCCTGGTCGGTCACCTGGTTCTCGGTGGCGGCATCCCCGTTCACGTGCTGGGAGGTGACGCCGAAGCCCGCAGCCTTGAGGTCCGCGGTGGCGGCCTGCTCGTTCTGGCCCACCACCACCGGCACGGCCGTCATCTCGGGGTCGTCATTGGGGGTCAGCCACGCCCACAGCGTGAACCCGATCAGGGCCGCCAGCGCCAGTCCGAGGATGACCAGCACCCAGCCGACCAGGCTGCGGCGCCGGGGCTGCTCGTCCTCGACGGCAGTCAGTCCGGCCGTCTCGTCATCGACGGCCACAGCAGAGGGCGGGCTGACCGCGGTGCTGCCGCTGGCAGCCGACTCCGGCACCACGGCGGTCGCGGCCGTCGGCGGGCCGACCGGCGGCAGCGGGGCCGGCAGCGGTGCGGTGACCTGCTGGCCGGCGAGCAGACGGGCGATGTCGTCACGCATCTCCCGGGCGCTCTGGTAGCGCTCGTCCGGGTCCTTGGCCAGGCTCTTGAGCACGATGGCGTCCATGGACGGCGTCAGCTGCGGGTCGAGCTGGCTCGGCGGCGCCGGAGCCTCGCGCACGTGCTGGTAGGCGACGCTCACCGGGGAGTCGCCGATGAAGGGCGGACGGCCCACCAGCAGCTCGTAGAGCAGGCAGCCGGCCGAGTAGATGTCGCTGCGGGCGTCGACGGTCTCGCCGCGGGCCTGCTCGGGCGACAGGTACTGGGCGGTGCCGATCACGGCGGCCGTCTGGGTCATGGTGGCCGAGGTGTCGGCGACGGCGCGGGCGATGCCGAAGTCCATCACCTTCACCTGGCCGCTGGGGGTCAGCATCACATTGGCAGGCTTGATGTCGCGGTGGACGATGCCGGCGCGATGGCTGTGGCCCAGGGCGTCCAGGACGCCACGGCTGAGCTCGAAGGCCTGCTCGGGCGGCAGGGCGGTGTGGGTCTGCAGGAGCTCACGCAGGGTGTCGCCCTCCACCAGCTCCATCACGATCCACGGCACGGCGATGGTGCTGCGGTCGTCGATCTCCTCGCCGGTGTCATAGGTGGAGACAATGTTCGGGTGGTTCAGGCCGGCCGCGGCCTGCGCCTCGCGACGGAAGCGCGCCTGGAAGGTGGGGTCCGTGGCCAGGTCGACGCGCAGTCGCTTGACGGCCACGTCGCGCCCGAGCCGGATGTCACGGGCGCGCCACACCTCGGCCATTCCGCCACGGCCGATGACCTCGTCGAGCTGGTACCGGCCTCCCAGGAGGGGACGATCCTGCGTCATCGCGAGCATCCTTTCGGTGGGACTGCGCCCTCGTGCGTCGCCGGCGGGGGCGCAGTCCATTCTTGGGGTCGAATTTGGCAGCTGGACGGTGTCTTGGCAACAGTCTGCGCGTGGCTCATCGCATGGACTCCACGACGGAGGCCAGCACCGGGCCGCCCAGGCGGCCACCGGCGATCTCGCTGCGCTGGATGCCGGCGTCCTCGATGAAGACCGCGATGGCCAGGTCAGGGTCCTTCGAGAAGCCGACGAACCAGGCATAGGGCGGGCGCTCGGGCGAGGTCTGCGCGGTGCCGGTCTTGCCACCCACCTCGACGCCGCTGATCGCGGCCCGCTGGCCAGTACCCTGCTCGACGACGTTGACCATCATCTGCTGCAGCTGCCGCGCATTGTCGGCACTCATGGCCCGGCCCAGGCGCTTGCCGTTGTTGCCGCTGAGCGTGGACAGGTCGGGATTGCGCACCTGCTCCACCAGGTAGGGCTGCATGACGCGTCCGTCATTGGCGATCGCGGCCGCGACGACGGCCATCTGCACCGGGGTGGCGGCGACGTCGAACTGGCCGATGGCACTCATCGCCGTCTGGGCGCGGTCAGGGCTGGCGGGGAAGCGGCTGGTGACGGGGTTGAGGTCGCCCTCCAGCGAGGAGTCGAAGCCGAACTTCTCGGCCTGGGCACGCAGCGCGTCGTCGCCCAGCTGCAGGCCGAGGTTGGCGAAGGCGGTGTTGCAGCTGACCTGCAGCGCCTTGTCGATGGTGGAGCTGCTGCCGCCGCAGTCGACCTCATTGGTCAGCTTCGTGCGGGTGTTGGGCAGGGTGAGCGAGGCGGGGGAGGAGACCGTGGACTGCGCTGTCATCCCCGACTCGAGGGCCGCGGCGGCGGTGACCAGCTTGAAGGTGGAGCCGGGCGGGTAGACCTCTCGGGTGGCGCGATTGGTCAGTGGGCGCGAGGGATCGGCGTTCAGCTTGGTCCAGGCCTTGCGGGCGCTGGCCAGGTCGGTGGTGGCCAGGCTGTTGGGGTCATGGCTGGGGCTGCTGACCATGGCCTTGACCGCGCCGGTCTTCCAGTCCAGGGCCACGACGGCGCCGGTGCGCTTGCCCAGCGCCTCGGCGGCGGCGCGCTGGGCGCGCGGGTCCAGGGTGGTCTGCAGCGAGGCCCCCTCCGGCTGGCTGCCGGTGAGGGTGTTCATGGCGCGGCGGAAGACCTGGCTGTCGTCGGTGCCGGCGAGCTGGGTGTTGTACTGCTGCTCCAGTCCGGAGCGGGCGAAGTCATAGGAGTACCAGCCGGTGGCGTGGGCGTAGAGCGGCCCGTCGGAATAGGTGCGGCTGTACTTGAAGCGTCCCTCGGAAGCCTTGGACTGGGCGATGGCCTTGTCGCCCACCATGATCGCGCCGCGCTTCATCGCGTACTCGGCATCGCGGGTGCGACGGTTGCGCGGGTCGGCATCGAGCTGGGCGTCGCGCACGACCGCCAGGTAGCTGGCATTGAGCAGCAGCGCCAGGAACATCACGGCGGTCACCATGGCGAGGCGACGGATCGGGCGGTTCATGCCTGCCCCCTGACTGCCGGGATCTCGATGGTGTCCTCGTTCTGCAGCTCCGCGCGAACCGTGCTGTGCGGGGTGACCGGTGGGCGTCGGGCCTGGTGGCTGATCACCAGCAGGATGGCGATGATCACCCAGTTGGCCACCATGGAGCTTCCGCCCTGGCTCATGAAGGGGGTGGTCAGGCCGGTCAGCGGCAGCAGCCGGGTGACGCCGCCGATGATGGCGAAGACCTGCAGGGCGAAGGTGAAGCCCAGGCCGCAGGCCAGCAGCTTGCCGAAGGCGTCGTGGGAGGCCAGCGCCATGCGCAGGCTGCGGGCCACGATCAGCGCATAGACCATGATGACGGCCATCAGGCCCAGCACGCCGAGCTCCTCGCCGATGGCGGCGGCGATGAAGTCGCTCTTGGCGAAGGTGGTCAGGCCGGGACGGCCCAGCCCCCAGCCGCGGCCGGTCAGCCCGCCCCAGGCGAAGCCGAACTGGGCCTGGATCACCTGGTAGTTGGCGTCATAGTTCTCGAAGGGGTGCAGCCAGGCACCCACTCGCACCCGCACGTGCCCGGCGAACTGGTAGGCCAGGGCGCCGCCCAGGCCGATCATCAGCAGCCCGAGCACCGCCCAGCCGGCCTTCTCGGTGGCGACGTAGAGCATCATCACGAACAGCCCGAAGAAGAGCATCGAGGTGCCCAGGTCGTTCTGGAAGACCAGCACGGCCAGGCTGGCCAGCCACATGATCAGGATCGGGCCCAGGTCGCGAAGCCGCGGGAGGTCGATGCCGGCGAAGCGCCGCCCGGCCAGGGCGAGGACCTCGCGGCGCTCGGTGAGGTAGGCGGCGAAGGCGATGGCCAGCACGATCTTGGCCACCTCGGCGGGCTGGAAGCTGTAGCCGGCCACGCTGATCCAGATGCGCGCACCGTACTGGGCCCGTCCCAGGCCGGGCACCAGCGGCAGCAGCAGCAGGAAGAGGCCGAGCAGGAAGAGCAGGTAGGGGAAGCGCTGCAACCGGCGGTGGTCGCGCAGGAAGACCACCACGGCCGTGAACAGGGCCATGCCGAGGATGGTCCACAGCAGCTGGGTGGAGGCGTCATGGCGCACCGGGTCGGGGATCTGGTCGATCCGGTGGATCATCGCCAGCCCCAGCCCGTTGAGCAGCAGGACGCAGGGCAGGATCAGCGGGTCGGCCCAGGCCAGGCGCCAGCGCACCACCACGTGCATCGCCACGCCCAGGCCGAACCAGATGGCGGCCACCACCGCGAAGTTCCCCGGCAGGTCGCCGTAGAGGTTCATCTCGGTCAGGGCCCAGCCGGCCAGGCCGAAGCAGAGCGCGAACAGGTCCATCAACAGCTCCACCGTGCGCCTGCGGCGGTAGACGAAGCGGTCCCCGGTGGGGGTGGCTGGCAGCTGGCTCATCAGCAGCCCTCCAGGTCGATCCCGCCGGACCCGGGCGAGGCGCTGGCGGTGGCGCTTGTCATGGCACTGGGCGTCGCATTCGGCGCCGGCGCCGTGCTGGCCGCAGGTGTCCCGCCCTGCCGGCGTCGCTCACGACAGGCCTCGGCGTGGGTGCGCAGCTCCCCGACCGTCCTGCGGGCGGCCTCCAGGCTGCTGACCGGGATGGTGGTGCGCACCTGCTGGCGGTAGAAGGTGGGCAGGTCGTCGACGCGCACACCGGAGCGTTCGGCCACCTCGCCCAGCTCGCGTCCCAGCAGGGAACCGGGCACTCCACGGAAGATCGCCACCTGCTGCTGGTCCTCGCCGACGAAGTACTGGGTGCGGCTCCACTGCCAGGCGCCCCACAGTCCGGCCCCGGCGAGCAGCAGGAGGGCCGTGGTGACCGCCAGCCCGGCCAGGACGGGACGCATCCGTCCCTCCTTCGGGGCATAGCGGCGCGCCTCCTGCTCGTCCAGGACGGCCAGGTCGGGGCCCTCCAGGACGCGTTCGTCGCTGGCCGCCGGCTCCGGCTTCAGGTCGCCCAGGGGCAGGCCCTCGATGCCGACGAGGGTGTTCTCCTCGATCTCGGGCACCTCGGCATCGGCCGCGGCACCGACCAGCAGCGGGGCGGCGCCGTCCAGCGTGTCGTCGTGCGGGACGACATCGGCCAGGACGACCGTGATGTTGTCGGCCCCCCCGCCGCGGTGGGCGGCGGCCACCAGCTGGGCCATCGCCTCGTCCAGGTCGGGGGTTCCGGTGAGGATGTCCTCGATGACGGCATCGGGCACGAAGCCGCACAGGCCGTCGGAGCAGAACAGCAGGCGGTCGTCCAGGGCCAGCTCGACGCGGTCGGTGTCGGGATCATTGCTGGTCTGGCCGTTGAGCACCTTGAGCAGCAGCGAGCGGTGGGGGTGGATCGCGGCCTCGTCCAGGCTGATCTTGCCTTCGTCCACCAGCGACTGCACCCACGAGTGGTCGTGGGTGAGGCGGTGCAGGCGGCCGGTGCGGGCCAGGTAGCCCCGCGAGTCGCCGATGTGCACCAGGCCCAGCGCGGAGCCGGTGAACAGGGCACCGCAGACCGTGGTACCCATCCCGTCCAGGGTCGGGTCGGCCTTGACCAGGTCGGCCAGCAGGTCATTGGCGCGGTGCAGAGCCCCCGCCAGCACGACGGGCGCGTCCTCGATGGTGTGGCTGGCATCGGCGCGCAGCATCTCGCGGACGGCGACGGTTGAGGCCAGGTCGCCGGCGGCGGCCCCACCCATCCCGTCGGCCACCAGCAGCATGGTGGGCGAGGCATAGGCGGAGTCCTGGTTGTTCTTGCGCACCAGACCCACCTCGGAGTGGGCGCGCACATCGAGGGAGAAGACCATCAGGCCTCCAACCGCAGTTGGGTGCGCCCGATGCGGATCACGTCACCGGGGCCCACCGTGGTGGCCTGTGTCACCTGCACGGCATTGACATGGGTGCCATTGGTGCTGTCCAGATCCTCCACCACCCAGGTGCCCTTCTCGCCCGGCATGATCCGGGCATGGCGGGCACTGGCGAAGTCGTCGTCGATCTGCACCGTCGCACTACTGGCGCGGCCGATCGGCATGGTGCCCTCGAGCGGGTAGACCGCGCCGCGGGAACGGCCCTCGGTCACCACGAGGTGGCGGGCCACAGGGGTCTTCGAGCGCGCCTCGCGGCGGCGCCGGATCATGCCCAGGCGACCCTGGCGCACGGTGCGGCCGTCGGCGTCGACCTTCTCGCCGAAGATGTCGGTGCGGATGACGCCCGCGGCCAGCAGGATGAACATCCAGAAGAAGGCCAGGAAGGCGATGCGGCACAGCAGGACCAGGATCTCCGACAAGGTCACGCACCCACTGGGGAGTGCACGAGCATGCGCGTCGATCCGATCTCGATGCGCGAACCGTCGTCCAACTGGGCGTGGGGCACCTTCGAGCCGTTGACCACGATGCCATTGGTGGAGCCGAGGTCCTCGATGGTGATCGCGATGTCGTCGCCGCTGCCACGCACGTGGATCTGCGCATGCCGACGCGAGACGCCCGGATCGTTGATCCGCAGGTCCGCCTCGGAGCCGCGCCCGATCAGCAGACCGGGAGCGGTGAGCGGGTGGCGCACGCCGTTGACCTCGAGGACCAGCGCCGAACGCCGGATCATCGTGGTGGAGGCGGGGCCGTCGGCCTGCTCGATGCCGGCCACGGCGGCGCTGGTCACGGTGAAACGACCGGTGGGCAGGTTCGGGGCCAGCTCATAGGCGATCGAGATGGGGCCGTTGAAGACGTAGTGGCGTTCGGCGGCGTGCTCGCGCAGCTCCGGGACGATCTCGCTGGTCAGCGTCTTGGAATAGGGCACCAGGTGGTCATAGTCGTGCTGGCTGAGCTGCACGGTGAACTCATTGGGCACCAGGCGCTTGTCACGGCTCAGCAGGGTCGCCTCGGCGTCGAGCTCGCGCTGCAGCCGCGCGGCGATCTCGACCGGCTGCACGTCGCCCTTGAAGGCGCGCGCGAAGACTCCGTTGACGGCACCTTCGATCCTGTTCTCGAAACGATCGAACAGTCCCATCTGGCCCTCCTTCGGTCGGTGTTTTCCGCTGGTCCGTGGCCCTGGCCGGGTGCGCCCCGGGTGAGGACACATGACCATGGCCCGTTCGATCCTACCGGCCCCAGCTGTGATGGCCGGCCAGCCTCGAGCCCGGGTCCAGCAATCGTCGCCGCACAGGGGGCCCGCACCCCATGGCGACGACGTCCCGCCATCCTTGGGGGCGGCGGGACGTCGTCGACGAGCGGGGTCGTCGTGGGGCCGTGCTCAGCCCAGCAGCTCGCGCAGGCGCTGCTCGGCCGGGGCCGGGGTGAAGCCGGCGGCGATGATCTTGTCGAGCACCAGCGCGCTGTGCGTCGGGCGCGGCGAGATCTGCTTGCCGGCGGCATATTCCTCGGTGCTCACCGGGGTGACGTCGTCGGCGCTCGCACCCACCATCTCGAAGACCGTCCTGGCGATGTCCGCCCAGCTGCTGACCTCACCGGTGTTGGTGAGGTTGTAGGTGCCGTACTCGGCCCCCGTGCTGAGCAGATGGACGATGCCGGCGGCAAGGTCCTCGGTGAAGGTGAGGCGGCCGAACTGGTCGCTGACCACGGTGGGCTTGACGCCCTTCTTCGCAAGGTCCGCCATGATGCCGACAAAGTTCTTGCCCCCGCCGATCACCCAGCTGGTGCGCACGATGTAGTGCTC
The DNA here is from genome assembly GCF_043424415.1 of Luteococcus sp. Lineage (NCBI taxonomy): Bacteria > Bacillati > Actinomycetota > Actinomycetes > Propionibacteriales > Propionibacteriaceae > Luteococcus > Luteococcus sp. The sequence continues at coordinate 8,334 of NZ_JBHWOO010000029.1, forward strand.
GGGCAGCGTGGCCACCAGCGCATCGCCGGCCGCCTTTGTCTGGCCGTAGACGCCCAGCGGGCTGAAGGCCTCGTCCTCGCGGTGCTCGGTGACCGTGCCGTCGAAGACATAGTCGGAGCTGACGTGCACCAGGCGGATGCGACGCTCGCGCGCCAGCTCCACCAGGTTCTGCACGGCCGTCACATTGGCGGCCCAGCAGTCACGCCGGCCCTGCTCGGTCTCGGCCACGTCCACCGCGGTGTAGGCCGCCGCATTGACGATGGTGCCCACCTGGTTCCAGTCGAAGGACTGCACGGCCTCGCGGTCGGTCAGGTCCAGTTCGGTGCGGTCCAGGCCCACGGCGTCGGGCAGCAGCGCCATCAGGCCCTGGCCCAGCTGGCCCTTGGCGCCCAGCACCACGGTCCGCTTCGCGGGCATCGGCGAGACATCGGCCAGGCGCGGGTGCGCCTTGTCGGCATCGCTGATCTCGGCCTGGTCCAGTGGGATCGGCCACTCGATGGCGGCGGTCTCGTCGGCCAGGTTGAGGTAGGTGTAGCTGGCCCGTGCCTCGGGGCTCCAGTGGTCGTTGACCAGATAGGTGTAGGCGGTGCCGTCCTCCAGCGCCTGGTAGCCATTGGCCACCCCGCGCGGGACGAAGACGGCCGTCTCCGGACCCATCTCCAGGGAGAACTTCGCGCCGAAGCTCTCCCCCTCGCGCAGGTCCACCCAAGCGCCCATGATGCGGCCGGTGGCCAGGCTGACGTACTTGTCCCACGGCTCGGCGTGCAGACCACGAGTCGCACCCTTGGAGGTGTTGAAGCTCATGTTGTTCTGCACCGGGCCGAAGTCGGGCAGGCCCAGCTCCAGCATCTTCGCCCGCTGCCAGTTCTCCTTGAACCAGCCGCGGTTGTCGCCCGGCATGGGCAGGGTCAGCACGATCATCCCCGGGATCGGGGTGGTGCGTGCCTCAAGCCCCGCCATTCACTGACCTGCCTTCGCGTACTTGGCCTCGGTGGCCTCCTTCATCGGGCGCCACCAGGACTCGTTGTCCTTGTACCAGTCGATGGTGGCCTGCAGGCCGCTCTCGAAGTCCTCGTACTGCGGCTGCCAGCCCAGCTCGTCGACCAGCTTGGTGTTGTCGATGGCGTAACGCATGTCGTGGCCCGGACGGTCGGTCACGTGGTCGAAGTCGTCGGCCTGCTTGCCCATCATCGTGAGGATGAGCTGCATGACCTCGAGGTTGTTCTTCTCACCGTCGGAGCCGATCAGGTAGGTCTCACCGGAGCGGCCCTTCTCGATGATCTCCAGCACGGCGGAGTTGTGGTCGTCCACATGGATCCAGTCGCGCACGTTCTCGCCGGCCCCGTAGAGCTTCGGGCGAATCCCGCAGATCACATTGGTGATCTGGCGCGGGATGAACTTCTCGATGTGCTGGCGCGGGCCGTAGTTGTTCGAGCAGTTGCTCAGCGTCGCGGTGATGCCGAAGGAACGCACCCAGGCGCGCACCAGCAGGTCGGAGCCGGCCTTGGTGGAGCTGTAGGGGCTCGACGGGTTGTAGGGCGTGTGCTCGGTGAACTTCGCCGGGTCGTCGAGCTCCAGGTCGCCGTAGACCTCGTCGGTGCTCACGTGGTGGAAGCGCTTGCCGTGCTTGCGCACCGCCTCCAGCAGCGTGTAGGTGCCGATCAGGTTGGTCTTGATGAAGGGCGACGGGTCGTTGAGCGAGTTGTCGTTGTGGCTCTCCGCGGCGAAGTGCACGACGACGTCGCTGGCCGCCACGAGACGCTCGACGAGCTGCGCGTCGCAGATGTCGCCCTCGACCAGCTCGAAGCGGTCGGCGGGCAGGCCGTCCAGGCTCGCGCGATTGCCTGCATAGGTCATGGCGTCAATGACGGTGACGACGTGGTCGGAGTGGGCCAGCAGGTGGTGCACGAAGTTGCTGCCGATGAACCCCGCTCCACCGGTGACAAGAATGTTGGACATGGCGTCGACCCTATCGGGCGGTTCCTGTGGCGGCGCCCAGAGCGGGCGGGGCCCGCAAGCCCAACAGGGACAGGGAAGGTGCCAGACTGGCGACATGCACGGAATCATTCTCGCCGGTGGGTCCGGTACCCGACTCCACCCGATCACGATGGCCAACAGCAAGCAGCTGGTGCCCGTCTACGACAAGCCGATGATCTACTACCCCCTGTCCACGCTGATCTTCGCGGGCATCAAGGACATCCTGGTCATCACCACGCCGCACGAGGCCGACGGCTTCAAGCGCCTGCTCGGTGACGGCTCGCAGTTCGGCGTCAACATCAGCTACGCCGTCCAGCCCGAACCCAAGGGCCTGGCACAGGCCTTCACCATCGGTGAGGACTTCGCCAAGGGCAACAAGGTCTGCCTCGTCCTGGGTGACAACATCTTCTACGGTGCCGGCCTGGGCACCCAGCTCAAGCGCTTCGAGAACATCGACGGTGCCGCCGTCTTCGCCTACTGGGTTGCAGAACCCGAGGCCTATGGCGTCGTCGAGTTCGACGACAACGGCACCGCGCTGTCGCTGGAGGAGAAGCCGAAGCAGCCCAAGAGCCACTACGCCGTCCCCGGCCTGTACTTCTACGACGAGGACGTCATCGAGATTGCCAAGTCGCTGGAGCCGTCGCCGCGTGGCGAGTACGAGATCACCGACGTGAACCGCATCTACCTGGAGCGCAAGAAGCTGCAGGTCGAGGTGCTGCCACGCGGCACCGCCTGGCTCGACACCGGAACCTTCGACTCGCTCAATGACGCCGGCAACTTCGTGCGCACCATCCAGGCCCGTCAGGGCCTGCAGGTGGGTTGCCCGGAGGAGGCCGCCTGGCGTCTGGGCTTCCTCAGCGACGACGAGCTGCGCGAGCGCGGGGAGAAGCTGGCCAAGTCCGGCTACGGCGACTACCTCGTCGGGCTGCTGGACAACCGCTGAAGACGCTGGGCATCGGCTGATGACGCGTGCTGGCCGCTTGGTCAGCACACCATCAGATTCCAGAAGCCCCGGAGAACTTCTCCGGGCCCCCGCCCACACCCTGATCCCCTGAACTCCACCCGGTCCCCGAGCCCCAACCCCGGTCCCCGAGCCTGTCGAGGGGCCTCCCGTCGAAGGAGGACGACGATGTCCGCAAGCACTCGACTTGCCCTCGCGCTGGTGGTGCTGGGAGCCACGGCCTGCGCTCCCGAGACACCCCAAGCGCCCCAGGACCCGGAGCCGAGCCGGACGAGTACGCCGGTTCCTTCCGCCACCCCGTCGGTCACAACCGCGTCGTCCACACCGTCCGCGTCGCCCATCCCCTCCGCGTCGGACTCCCCGACGAGGAGTTCCGCGCCCAGCCCCTCGGGCAGGGTGGTGCGCACCTCCTTCGGCGCCGCCCTGGATCCGTCGAAGTGCACCGCCAGCTCCGAGTACTGGCGGGGAAACCGTCGCTTCTACTTGAACGGCGAGGACTCCCAGGAGGGGTGCTTCACCTCCCCCTGGTTCGGGGGAAGTCATCCGGTGATGCTCTCCTACGGGCGCACGGTGGCGCCCTGGTACGCCTCGCACGTGCACCACGGCGTCGACGTCGACATGCCCGAGGGGACCCCGGTGCGTTCCGGGGTAGCGGGCACGGTGCACGTCAGGCCGTCCACGATGGGTGCCTCCTACGGCAGCAAGCGCCTGCTGGTGCGCTCCGACGGCCGGGACCTCGTGATCGGCCATCTCGGCGAGTTGGCGGTGGCCGACGGCCAGCGGGTGCAGCCGGGTGATCTGTTGGGGCGCAGCGGAATGAATGGCTGTGAGCAGCAGGACGGGCCGCACCTGCACTTCGAGGTGCGCCCGTCGGGCACCGGTTACCAGTCGGCCGTCGACCCGTGGGAGTCGCTGCGGATGAGCCGCGCCTGAGGCTGCTTCCGTGGCCCGAGCCCCGTTCCGTCGCCCGAGCTTGTCGAGGGCCGGCTGTCACGACGACGTGCACAGTCCACTGCGCACCCCCGACCCGCAGGGGCATGCGCTGCAGCGGGTGCCCGTGTCGGCCCGACGTGCGGGGTCGACTGCGCACGTCGAAAGGTCAGCGGAGGTCCGCCGTCGCCTCCCGCCACGCATCTGTCAGGGCGAGGAGGTCCGTCCGGTGGGCGGTGATCCGACAGCCCCGGCCGTTGGCCTTGCCGGTGATCACCTCGCGCTGCCAGTGCTCGCGGGCCTCGTCGACGAGGTGGGCGGGCAGCTCCCCGGAGGCATTGGTGACCCGCCACCAGCAGACCGATGAACCGTCGCGCGCCACCACGGCGCCCACCTGCCGTGGCCCCGTCCCCACAATGCCGGCGAGGTCTCCACAGGAAGCCACCTCACCCGGAGGAATCAGCTCAGCGGCGCGCAGCACCAGTTCGGTGAGCAGTTCGCCCATCGGTGCTCAGGCCAGCGTGTTGACCAGCGAGTTGGCGGCGCGGGTCAGGTAGTCGCGGAAGGCGGCGTCGTGCTCGGCGACGAGCTGGAGTTCGTCGAGGCTGGTCAGCATGTAGCGAAGCCAGGTGTCGCGCTCGGCGGGGGTGATCCGGAAGACGTTGTGACGCATCCGCAGACGCGGGTGGCCGCGGTTCTCCTGGTAGGTCTTCGGGCCTCCCCAGTACTGCTCCAGGAAGGTGCACAGCCGCTCCTCGGCCGGGCCCAGGTCATCTTCGGGGTAGAGCTTGCGGAACTCGGGATCGGCCGCCACCTGCTCGTAGAAGCGGTGCACCAGCCGCTGGAAGGTCTCGTGGCCACCGACGGCGTCGTAGAAGGTCTCGCTCACCTCTCCAACCTGGCAGGCGTGGCGCACGCCCGACGAGCGGCCGCTGCGCCCTGGGCTTCGGGCTGCCGGCCCCCGCCGGCTCCATGAGCCCCCCGATCCTGGAGAAGAACCATGCGAAGCCCCGTCGCCCTCCTCTGCCTGTCCTTTGCAGTCCCCGTCCTGGCCGCACAGAGCCCTACGGCCACGGCGGCCTCGTGCCCCGCCCACGCGCCCGGCACCTCGGTGCACTACACCACCTCCCAGCAGGTGATGGTGGCCGACCGTACCTCCGGTTCCCGCGGCACCTGGGCGCGCTATGAGTGGCGCGGCATCAAGAAGGGCTGCTGGGTGAAGGTCAGCGCCACCAGTACGGCCCGTTTTGGCAGTGGGGGCGTTGTGCCCGCGGCCCGGCGTCGCCAGAACACCAACACGACGCCCGCCGGCAGCTTCGCCATCAAGTACGCCTCGGTAAGGGCAATCCGGGTACGCGGATTGCCTACCGCCGGATCACCACCCGCTCCGTGTGGGTGAACAATCCGCGGCTGAAGGACCACAACCGTTGGCGTGAGAACAGCACCCTGTCCGGCCGCGGGATCGGCGAGGACCTGTCCCGCTACCGTGACCGCGGCCTCTACCGTCAGGCCGCGGTGATCGGCTACAACTACGACCGGCCCGTCCGCTACGGCGCCGGATCCGGGTCCGGGATCTTCCTGCACTACTCGTCGACGGCGGCCGGCGGCTGCATCGGGCTGACCAACCGACGCGAGCTGAACCGCACCATCGCCTGGCTGGACCCCGCGAAGAAGCCCCGGATGGCGATCAGGGCCTGACAGCGCCCCGGGCCGGGAGCCCCAGACTCTCCCGGCCCGGGCATCTGGCTCAGGCCTTGAAGACGGCCTCCTCGATGAACAGCTCCTGGTGGGTCTGGCACCGGGCGGTCTCCTTGGACAGGAAGATCGCGATGGTGGAGATGGCGAACAGCACGGTGCCGTAGATGGCCAGATGGGTGAGCCCCACCTGCGGGTTGACCAGGCGGCCGGCGATCAGCGGGGCGGTGCCCGCACCGATGATGGAGGCCATCTGGAAGGTCATGCCCGCGCCGGTGTAGCGGTGGGCGGCGTCGAACTTCTCGCTCAGGAAGGCGCCGATGGGGCCGTACTGGGCGGGCTGGACCAGACCGACCAGGGTGACGAAGCCGATCCAGACCAGGGTGCGCTCGGTGCTCTGAATGGCGTTGAAGCACAGCCACATGCCGATCACGGAGACCACGCCGCCGGCCATCATCGTGGGGCGGCGGCCGAAGCGGTCACTGAGCCAGGCGACGAAGGGGATCGTGAAGACGGCGATCACCGATCCGGTGGTGTTCATCATCAGTGCCTCGGAGCGGCTGATCGGATCGCCCGCGGCGGCGGTGGTCTTCACGATGTAGGGAACGATGAAGGTGGCGCCGACGCCCTGCAGGAAGAGGCCCGCCGCACCGGCCAGCGAGCCGAGCACGAGTTCCGTGGGGGCGTCGCGGAACATCTTCACCAGCGGAATTCCGGTCTGTACCTTGCCCGCTCGAAGGGCTTCTTCGAACTCGGGAGACTCGGTGACGCGCGAGCGCAGGAACAGGCCCAGGATCACGATGCCGGCGCTGAACAGGAAGGGCACGCGCCAGCCCCAGTCGTCGAGGAAGTAGCGGCCTGCCGGGTTGGCGAACTGGTCGCCGGCGACGCCGGCAAAGATTGCCAGCACCAGGGTGGACAGCACGGCACCGGTGGGGCCGCCGGCCACGGCCAGCGAAGCGCCGAAGCCCTTGTTCTTCTCCGACGAGTGCTCCATGGCCATCAGCGTGGCGCCGGCCCACTCGCCACCGACGGCCAGGCCCTGCAGGGTTCGCAGGACGACCATCAGGATGGGGGCCCAGACACCGATCTGGTTCGACGAGGGCATCAGGCCGATGGCCACCGAGACCAGGCCCATGGTCAGCAGGGTGATGATCAGCACATTCTTGCGGCCGTACTTGTCGCCGAAGTGTCCGAAGGCCATCGAGCCCACGGGGCGGGCGATGTAGCCGATCAGCAGGATGACGAAGCTGAGCGTGACACCCATCTCAGGGGAGAGGTTGCCGAAGAAGAGCTTGGGGAAGACCAGGCCGGCGGCCGCGGCGTACAGCAGGAAGTCGTAGTACTCCACGGTGCTGCCCAGATAGCTCGAGATGACGGCGCGGCGCCGCTCCTTTGGGTTGGTTGGCATGGGGGCCGCAATCGCGGCAGTGGTGTTCTCGGTCATGTGCTCTCCGTCGAGTGGTGGCCGGGTGTACGGAGAGTGTTGCTTCAGGAAATGAGAGTGTTCATTGCGTCGTTCCGGGAGCTGGAACGGGCTTTCTGCACAAGGGATCGTTCCGGATTTCGGGCCTTGGAGGGCGGGGTGGGGGTGGGCGCTGGTGGTCCGGCGCCGCTGACCGGGTGCGTCACCGATCCAGGTCGGCCGCCGCTTCCTGCCATGCGGCGGCCAGTGCGTCCAGGTCGCAGCCGTGGTCGGCGATCCGGCACCCGTTGCCGTCACCTCGCAGCACGATCCCCTCGACGTGCCAGTGCGCCCGGGCCTCGGGCAGCAGGTGGGCCGGCAGTGCGCCAGAGGCGCTGACCACCCGCCACCAGGCCACGGCCCGTCCGTGGTTGGCCAGCACTTGGCCGACCTGCCGGGCGCCGACCCCGACCACCGCTCCCAGCTGGCCGAAGGCGACGACCTGCCCACGCGGGACGAGTTCGACGGCCCGCAGCACCTTCTCGGTGCGCAGCATCACGGCAAGGGCGCGCTCCTCCGGCTGGGGCATGGGCTTCCTCTGGGGGTCAGGAGACTGTTCGGCGGGGTGCGATGTTCGTCCCGCCCTGGTCGTCGAAGGTGTTGACCAGCGACCATGCGGCCCGGGTCAGGTAGTCGCGCAGGGCAGCATCGTGCTCGGGGGTCAACTGGAGCTCGTCGAGGCTGGTCAGCATGTACTTCAGCCAGGTGTCGCGCTCGGCAGGGGTGATGCGGAAGACGTTGTGGCGCATGCGCAGCCGCGGGTGGCCGCGATTCTCCTGGTAGGTCTTCGGCCCGCCCCAGTACTGCTCCAGGAAGGTGCGCAGACGGTCCTCGGCGGGGCCGAGGTCCTGCTCGGGGTAGAGGGCGCGGAACTCTGCATCCGCGGCCACCTGCTCGTAGAAGCGGCGCACCAGCTTCTCGAATGTCTCGTGGCCGCCCACGGCGTCATAGAAGGTCTCGCTCACCCGTCCAGTCTGTCAGGAGTGGCTGG
>NZ_JBHWOO010000030.1:0-6618 GCF_043424415.1 Luteococcus sp.
GGGATCGATGATCACGACGATTTCATACTTGCGCATACGCGTACTCCACCTCCTCTGGTCTCAACGGCCATGGGTCCATCCCATGGCAGGAGGGCGTGTGCCATGGACACCTGCATCGGGTGCGGGCGTCCAAGGTGCAACATTACCGCCTCAGTCGCGAGCCACCCAATCAGCACCAACCGCTGCCAGGTCACGGGTGCGCGCCAGATCGGCGTACCACTTGCCGGAGTCCTTGACCGTTCTCTTGAGCGTGTCGTAGTCCACCCGGACCATGCCGAAGCGCTTGCCGTAGCCGAAGCTCCACTCGAAGTTGTCCAGCAACGACCACTCGAAGTATCCGGTGAGCCTGGCCCCTTGCTCGATGGCTTCGCCCACAGCCCCCAGGTGCCCGCGCAGATAGTCGATCCGGTCCTCGTCATGAATGCTCCCGTCGGGAGCAACGTCATCATCGAAGGCAGCGCCGTTCTCCGTGACCATCAGTTCCTGGCCCGGATACCGGCGAGCGGTACGAACGAGCAGTTCCACCAGCCCACTGGGGTCAATGTTCCAACCCATCTCAGTGAGCTTCCCCTCTGGAGCAAGGAAGGTCACGTCTTCGCAGCAGAGCCAGGGGCTCACCCCGGTCTCACCATGTCCGCCGGACAGGGAAGCCTCACCAGGGATGGCAGCTCGCACCGTCGACGTGGCGTAGTAGTTGATCCCCAGGATGTCGGGAACCTGGTGACAGAGATCCAGGTCCCCCTCGCGGACGAAGCTCCAGTCCGTGACCCCCTTGGTGATCTCACGCAATTCCTCGGGAAAGCGTCCCTCCATCACGGGTTGGAGAAAGGCTTCATTGCCCACGACCTCGATCTTGCGGGCCGCCGCCACGTCGGAGTCACCATCCGAGGCGGGACGAATGACGTGCAGGTTGAGGGTCAGGCAGATCCGGACATCAGGCCCCAGCTCTTCACGCAGGGCTGCGCTGGCCAGACCATGCGCCAGGTTCAGGTGGTGCACCGCCCGCAGGGCTTCCAGAGCATCGACATGGCCGGGCGCATGGACCCCGGAGCCGTAGCCAAGGTACGCCGAGCACCAGGGCTCATTGAGCGTGCTCCAGGTGTCCACCACGTCTCCCAGCTCCCGGGCCATGGCGCGTGCATAGTCCGCGAACGCATGGGCGGTCTCCCGAGCCGCCCAGCCACCCCTGTCCTGCAGAACCTGCGGCAGGTCCCAGTGGTAGAGCGTCGCAACAGCCTTGACACCTGCCTCATGCAGCCCTTGGCACAACCGACGGTAGTAGTCGACGCCCTCCCGGTTGACCGCACCGACCCCGTCCGGGATCACCCGGCTCCAGGAGATGGAGAAGCGGTAGGCATCCAGTCCGAGCCCCTTGATGATCTCCAGGTCCTCTTCCCAGCGGTGGTACTGGTCACAGGCCACGTCTCCCGTGTCCCCATTGGCCACCTTGCCAGGAGTGCGGCACATGGTGTCCCAGATCGAGGGGGTGCGCCCCCCTTGGTCGTGGGCGCCCTCCACCTGATAGGAGGCCGTAGCCGTCCCAAAGACGAACTCGTCGCTGAACCTCACTGGAATCCCCTCCCGGCCGCGCGTCTCCACATTGAAACCGCTCTCACTCAGATGCGATGCAACGCTAGCACTCCATACTCCCTCGTCAATATGGAACGTTGAGGGTATTGCGCCGCCATGAAATGGGTGCTTGAATCACCTTACTGAAAGCGCTCTCATACAGCGCTGGGACCAGAGTGGCTCGTGCACCGTCGCACGACCTTTGACCTAAGGAGTTCTGGTGAGCACAGGAAAGTGGAGGAAGGTTGCCGCCGTCGCGGCCAGCCTGGCCGTGATGGCAACGGGTTGCTCCAGCGGCGACAAGGCGGACGATCCCAAGACCGCCCCCAGCAGCGATCCCAACGAGAAGGTGACGCTCACTGTCGCCACCTTCAATGAATTCGGTTACGACAAGCTCTACGCCGAGTACATGAAGCTGCACCCCAACGTGACGGTGAAGGCAAAGAAGGCCGCCACGACGCAGGAAGCACGCGACAACATGAACACTCGCCTGGCCGCTGGCTCCGGCCTCGCAGACATCGAGGCCGTCGAGGTGGACTGGCTGCCCGAACTCATGCAGTCCAGCGACAAGTTCATGGACCTCAAGTCCGACGACGTGTCCGGCCGATGGTTGGACTGGAAGGAGAAGGCAGCCACCGATCCCGATGGCAAGCTGATCGGTTACGGCACAGACATCGGCCCGGAGGCTGTCTGCTACCGATCCGACCTGTTCGCCAAGGCAGGGCTGCCAACCCAGCGGGACCAGGTGGCGAAGCTGCTGGAAGGTGACTGGGACAAGTACTACTCCGTCGGAAAGCAGTTCGTGAGCAAGGTCCCGAATGTGGGGTGGTATGACTCCCCCAATGCCATCTGGGCCGCTCGCCTGAACCAGATGGAGAATGCCTACTCATCCTCCAGTGAGGAAGAGCAGATCATCCCCCTCGACGAGAACAAGCCCGTCAAGGAACTCTACGACGAGGTACTCACCCAGTCCGTCGACAACAAGTTGTCCGCGGGCCTGTCCCAGTGGAGCCCTGACTGGAACAAGGGCTTCCAGAACGGAAAGTTCGCCACGATGCTGTGCCCGGGCTGGATGCTCGGCGTGATCGAGGGCAATGCCGCCGGCGTCGAGGGTTGGGACATTGCCAATGTCTTCCCCGGTGGCGGTGGCAACTGGGGCGGCTCCTACCTCACGGTCCCGGAACAGGGTGAGCACAAGGCTGCTGCGCGAGAGCTGGCGGCCTGGCTGACTGCACCCGAGCAGCAGGTCAAGGCCTTCGAGTCGAAGGGAACCTTCCCCAGCCAGAAGAAGGCCCTCGAGAGTGCCGAGGTGAAGGGCTACACCAACAAGTTCTTCAACAATGCCCCCGTCGGCCAGATCCTCTCCGACCGGGCTGCTGCCGTGAAGGTCACTCCCTACAAGGGCCCGAACTACTTCGCGATCGACACCATCGCGCAGGACGCCATCACCCGTGCTGCCGTCGAGAAGTCCGCGAACCGCGAGGACTCCTGGAAGAAGGCCGTCGACGAGGCCAAGGCCCTCGGCTGAGCCCGTCACGTGGGGGCGTCGGCCGTCCGGCGCCCCCACCCCCGCTCCCACCGTCAACGAGGACATCCATGAGCACCCCGACCCTGACCCGTCGCCAGAAGCTGAGCCAGCTCGACCAGAAGGCCTCGCCCTACCTGTACATCGCGCCCTTCTTCCTCATCTTCGTCATCGCGGGACTCTTCCCGCTGCTGTACACGGCCTTCGTGAGCGTGCACAAGTGGAACCTGATCCGGGGCAACCTCGGCTTCATCGGCGTGGACAACTACACATGGGTGCTCCAGCAGCCTCGCTTCTGGAAGGGGTTGCGCAACACCTTCAGCATCTTCCTGCTGTCCTCCGTGCCCCAGGTCATCCTTGCCGTGCTGATCGCCGCTGCCCTCGACGCGAACCTCCGCGCCAAGACCTTCTGGCGGATGGGCGTCCTGTTGCCCTACGTGGTCGCCCCCATTGCCGTCTCACTGATCTTCGGCCAGGTCTTCTCCGACCAGTCCGGCGTGATCAACTCCATCCTGGAGCGCATCGGCATGGGTCCCATCGGCTGGCACAAGGATGTCCTGGCATCGCACCTGGCGATCGCGACGATGGTCAACTTCCGCTGGACGGGTTACAACACCCTGATCTTCCTGGCTGCCATGCAGGCCATCCCGCGCGAGACCATCGAGGCTGCCGTCGTCGACGGCGCCAGCCGGGTCAAGACCTTCCTGCACGTCACCATCCCGATGTTGCGGCCGACGATCATCTTCGTCGTGATCACGTCCACCATCGGCGGTCTGCAGATCTTCGACGAGCCGCGCATGTTCGACAACACCGGCGCAGGCGGCGCCGACCGCCAGTGGATGACCGTCACGATGTACATGTACGAGCTGGGCTGGGGCAGCCAGCGCAACCTGGGCCGCGCGTCGGCCGTCGCATGGATCCTCTTCATGATCGTCGTGGCCATCACGCTGCTGAACTACTTCATCACCCGCCGGATCGCCTCCAGTGGAGCGACGCAACCGCGCCGCCGGAGCCTGACCCGCCACACCCCCGGAGGCACCCGATGAGCCAGCTCTCCACTCCCACCATCGAGCAGATCGCCGGCAAGGGCGCCGCACGGGCCGCTCGCCGAAAGCAGGGGCGCCTCGACGGTGGGGTCCGCAAACCCGGCTGGGGCACCTACCTGACCCTCGGTCTCGTACTCTTGGTCTCTGTCATCCCGATCTACTACGCCTTCCTGCTGGCGTCATCCACCAGCGCCGAGATTGCCACACACCCGATCCCGAGCCTGGTCCCGGGCAGTCATCTCGTGGAGAACCTGCGTCGCGTGGTGGAGTCCGACATCAAGATCTGGCAGGCCTTCCAGAACAGTCTGGTCGTGTCCCTGGTGACGGCCTTGTCCGTGATGTTCTTTTCCACCCTCGCTGGCTTCGCCTTCGCCAAGCTGCGGTTCCGCGGCAAGAGGTTCCTGCTGGCCTTCGTGATCGGCACCATGGCCATTCCCTCCCAGCTGGGGATCATCCCGTTGTTCATCGTGATGGCGAAGCTGGGCTGGACCGGCAAGCTGGCCGCTGTGATCGTGCCGGCGATGGTCTCCGCATTCGGTGTCTTCTGGATGACGCAGTACTTGGAGGACGCCCTGCCCTATGAGCTGATCGAGGCGGCCCGAATGGATGGGTGCAGCATGATCGAGACCTTCTGGCACGTGGTGGTGCCCGCTGCGCGGCCCGCCGCATCCATGCTGGGACTGTTCACCTTCGTCGGCTCCTGGACGAGCTTCTTCTGGCCCTTCATCGTCCTCGGGTCGTCGAATCCGACCCTGCCGGTCGCCCTCCAGCTGCTGCAGGCTTCCTATTTCAAGGACATGGCCCTCATCATGGCTGGTGTGTTGATCATCACGCTGCCCCTGCTCCTGGTCTTCCTGGTCGCCGGCCGACAGCTCGTCGCCGGTGTCATGGCGGGAGCGGTCAAGGGATGAAGATGTCCAGCCCGGCGCCGACGCTGGACGACGTGGCCAGGCTGGCTGGAGTCTCCCGGGCCACCGCCAGTCGGGTGGTGAGCAAGGGCACGCCGGTCCGTGAGGACAAGCGTCTGGCCGTGGAGCGGGCCATCGCACAGTTGGGTTATGTGCCCAATCATCTGGCCAGGGCATTGGCTACGCAGAAGGCAGGGGTCGTGGCACTCATGTTGCCGGAGAGCGATGACCGGGTGTTCTCGGACCCCTTCTTCTCGCAGCTGTACCACGGTGCGCTGCAGGGCTTTCGTGGATCCTCCACCAGGATCGTGCTTTCCATCAGCCAGCCGGACGATGCCCCGGATGCCATGGCCAAGTACTTGGGCAGTGGCCATCTCGACGGAGCCATCGTGGCATCCCACCACGGCTGGGAGATCGCCCGCCAGCTGTATGACACCGGCCGGCCAGTGGTCTTCATCGGCGACCCCGGGATCACGGGCGCACCCTATGTCGACATCGACCAGGAAGCGGGTGTCCGGTTGGCCACGGAGCACCTCCTCGCTCGCGGCGCACGCCGGATCGCCACGATCACCGGCCCATTGGACATGGTTGTGGGCAGGCGCCGTCTGCAGGCTTTCCAGACGTGTCTGGCCGAGCACGGACTCACACCCGTCCTGGCCATGGACGGCGGCTTCACCCGGGAGGGCGGGGAGCTGGCAGCCCAACAGCTCCTTGCGCAGGCGCCGGAGATGGAGGCCTTGTTCGTGGCCTCCGACCTCATGGCACGGGGGGCCCTCAGGGCATTGAACCGCGCGGGCCTTCGCGTGCCCGAAGACATCCTGCTGGCCAGCTTCGACGACAGCGTGGTGGCCGTCGAGAACGACCCGATGCTGACCAGCGTCGGGAACCCCGCACCGGAGTTGGGAGCCGCTGCGAGCCGGATGCTTCAGCGAGTCCTGGCGGGTGAGATCGTCACTGCTCCCAAGGTCCTGTCCACCCGGATCAGTATCCGCGACTCCGCCTGACTGGCAGACGATGTGACAGGGCTTGGACCTCGCACCATCACATGCCTCAGATCCGCTTGCGCGGGGGCCCCGGGATGAGGATCTGTCCGGCATCGCGCCAGGCGACCAGTCCCCCGTCGACGAACTCGCAGGTGAAGCCCTGGTCTCGCACCATCTTGACGGCATGGCCGGAGCGCAGCCCGGTGTCGCAGATCAGCACGATCGTCTTGTCTGGCTCGGCGAAGGGGTCGCCCTCGTAGACGGCGTCCATCACATTCTCGGCGAGCGCCCGCACGTCGACCAGGCGCGCGCCGGGCACGTGACCGCCCTCGTACTCCTTGAGGCCACGCACGTCGACCAGCACGCCTCCTTGGGCAAGCAGGTTGAGCGCCTCGTCGACGCTGATGCTGCCGTCGGGAGTCATCTTGTTGATCAGTCGCTCGCGCAGTCCCATGCGACCATCACAGCACGCCCAAAGGGAGGGGGAAAGCAATCTGGCGCTGGGCGAACAAGCCTTGCGGAGTTGGCATGCCGCCTTGTCGGGGTGATGATGAGGCCATCACGCGCAGTGATGCACCCACCACCAG
>NZ_JBHWOO010000031.1:0-5455 GCF_043424415.1 Luteococcus sp.
TTCCACGGGGCCGAGTGGATGAACTCGCCCGAGCTGGTCACCCGCATGGCCAGGGCCGCCTTCACCTCGTAGCCCTCGGCCGAGTCCTGAGCGATGCCGGTGGTCTCGGAGTTCATCGTGATGTTCTCCGCCTTCTCCATCACCACCTTGGTGCCCGAGCGGGTCCTGAAGCCGGGCTTGCCGGCCGTCATCGGCCAGGTGCCGACCGGCTTGCCGTCGCGCAGCCAGGTGATGGTGTGCTTCGCGATGTCGACCGTGCCTTGCTGGTCCTTGCCGATGGTCAGCTCCAGGGTGCGGTTCAGCTGCCCGAAGCGGCCCTTGCCGGCATCGACGCCGTTCAGGTTCGCGTCCAGGGTGACCTTGGTGCCCGGTTTCCAGTGCTGTCTGGGGCGCCAGTGCACCGTCTGGTCGTCGAACCAGCCCCACGAGCCCTCCTGGGCCGGCACCGACGTGACGTGCATGTTGCGCTCGAACTCCGCCTTGTTCGTCACCGGGGTGTCGAAGTGCACGACAACCGGCTGGGCGACGCCGAAGGGGCCGCCCTGCACCGGGGTCAGGGTCGGGAAGACCTCGTTGTCGCGGGAGACTTGCGCCGTGGTGAAACGGGTGGTGCTGGACTTCGTGGCGCCGTCGCTTCCGGTGGCGGTGGCCTCGACCGTGTAGCGGGCACCCGGGTCCAGGCGGCTCCGGGCCGTCCAGACGCCCTTGTCGTCGACCTTTCCCGTGACCGGGACCGCATTCCTGCCCTCGGCGGTGGACGTGACTCGGACGTCGCTGACCTTGCCGCCGGTGGCCGTCACCCGCAGCAGGGTGCTCACCGGGACGTCGGTGGCGCCGGAGCGGACGTTGGTGGTGAGGCTGAGGGGTGCGGCCGGCGCGGTCGTGGAGGCTTGGGCGGAGGCCGAGGCCTGGGCCGAGGCTGGCACCGATGGGCTGGCCTGCGGCGACGTCGCATCCGTGGCCGATCCCGTCGTCGCGCAGCCGCCAGCGGCCAGGACCAGCAGCATGCCTGTGGCCAGATGACGCCCGGGGGATGTGCGCATGGTGATCTCTTCGGCTCGATGGGGTGGTCGAAGAGGCCAGTCTTCGACGCGGCAGGGCCACCTGGTTGGAAGTCGGGGCGGTTTTGGGTGATCTTCAGCTGGTGTTTCGGCGCGGCCCCCTCACCGCTGCTGCCGATAGATTGGGCTGGCGGAAAGCAGTGAGCGATCCGTGGGGATGCAATGGGAAGGGGCGGCATGTCACGTCACGAGACGGCCGTCGACCGTCTGGGCACCGAGATCATCGAGGGACGCCGGGCAGTGGGCTCGGTCTTCACCACGGCCCAGGTCGAGGCCGAACTGGGGATCTCCCGGTCCGTGGCACGAGAGGCCGTGCGGGTGCTGGAGAGCCTGGGCCTGGTGTCCACCTCGCCCCGCGTCGGATGCAGCGTCCAGGGCCCCGCGCACTGGAACACCCTGTCGCCGCAGATCATCCGGTGGCGGATGAACGGGCCCGACCAGATGAGGCAGCTGCGGGCGCTGACGGAGCTGCGGGCAGGGGTGGAGCCGCAGGCGGCCGCCCTGGCCGCCCGGCGTGCCAGCTGGGATGACATTGCGACCCTGGAGGCGACAGCGCAGGCCATGGAGCAGCTGGGCGCGCAGGGGCTGGGGGACACCGATGACTTCCTGCGAGCCGACCTCGACTTCCACGCACGCCTGCTGCAGGCAACCGGGAATCCCGCCTATGTTGCGCTCGGGCCCACCATCCTCACCTGTCTCGAGACCCGCAACCAGGCAGGCCTCACGCCGGCCAAGCCCTCACCCGAGAACCTGCGACGCCACACCGATCTTGCCGTCGCCATCCGGGAGCGCGACGAGCACGCGGCGCGGGATCTCGCACGCCAGCTGGTGGAGTGCGTGGTGCAGGAGGTCCAGTGACCCCACCGGCCACGCGGACCTCCTGCCGCTGTGTCACGAGAGCTTGAGCAGCACCTTCGACGACCCGGTGGCGCGGTCGGCGGCCATCTCGAAGGCCTCCACTGCTTGGTCGAGGGTGAACTCGTGGGTCACCACCGCCGAGACGTCCACGCCGTCGGCCATCAACTGCAGGGCCTCGGTGATCTCGTCGACGAAGCGGTAGGAGCCCACATAGTTGATCTCCCGGGTGACGAGCTGGCCCAGTGCCGCGCTGACCTCGCCGGCCGGCAGGTTGCCCACCTGGACGACGGTGCCGCCCCGGCGCACCGCGGCGAAGACCGGTCCCAGGGCGCGAGGGCTGCCCGATGCCTCGATCGCCACGTCCACCTCGCTCGGCAGGCTGTCCCCGCTGGCGACGTTGAAGCTCTGGTGCGCGCCCAGCTCCCGGGCGATCGCCAGGGCCGGGTCGGACAGGTCGGCGGCGATGACCGTCTCGGCACCCTTGGCCCGGGCGGCAGCCACGGCGAGGGATCCGATCGGCCCGGCACCGTTGACCAGGACGGTGCGTCCCGTCAGGTCCCCGGCCCGTGCCACGGCATGCAGGGCGACACCGAAGGGTTCGGCGAGGGCGGCCTGCCGGGTCGAGACCCCCTGGGGAAGCATTCGGAGCTGGTCGGCGCGCACCGCCCGGAACTGGCAGAAGCCTCCCTGCTCATGCGGGTCGAAGGCGGCCGAGCCGAAGTAGCGGACCTCCGGCCACAGGTTGGTGCGTTCGACGAGTTCGGGGACCACCTGGTGCTGGCCCACCAGGGTTGCGGGGTGCACCGTCACGGCCTGCCCCACCTCGACGCCCACCACCTCGGCCCCCACCTCGGCCACGTGGCCCGAGACCTCATGGCCGAGCACCAGCGGATCGTGCAGGATCGCCGTGCCACTGACGCCATGCTTGACGTAGGCGACGTCGGAGCCGCAGATGCCGCCCCACTCCATCTCCACCAGCACCTGGTCGGGTGCGCACTGCGGCCGCTCGAGCTCGTCGACCCTCAGGTCCCCGGCGGCGTGAACCACAACAGCCTTCATCGTCCTGCTCCTCACATCATCTTTTGGATCTGGTCCCAAATTCCCAGCACACCCACGGCGAAGACCGCGACGGCCGAGATCCACAGGTAGACGTGCCACGCGTGCCGTCCGCGGATGCGTGGGTCGGTCTCGCGGGCGTCGAGGTAGAGCGTGGCCACCACGACAGCCATCAGGAAGACAGCATTGCCCAGCCCGGCGAGCAGCACCATCGTCAGGGGCGACTGGAAGACCACCGCGAACAGGCCCCAGATGACGGGCAGCACCACCACCAGGGAGCGCATCCAGCGCGTGCGACGGGTCAGGTCGGTCCACTCGAAGACGCCGAAGACGGCCAGGGTGTTGGAGACCTGTCGGGAGAAGCCGGGGGCATTGGCCAGGATGGTCTTGAACAGCGCGACCGCCGCACCCAGCAGGAAGACGACCCCGGCCCAGCCGCCGGCCGTGTCGGTGAAGATCCGCGAGATGGTCCGCAGCACCTCATTGCCCTTGGGCTCCAGCCCCTGGGGGTGCAGCACTGCCGCGCCCAGCATGTAGAAGGCGGCGGTGGAGACGGTGTAGATCACCCAGGAGGTCCAGGCATCCACCTGCATCACCTTGACCCAGCCGCGGGCCCGCTCGGCCCACTCCTGCGAGCCGTCATTGGGGCCGGTCCAGGCCGCATAGCCCTTCTCCACACACCAGTAGGTGTAGGCGGTGATCTCGCCGGCGCCCACGCCGGTCATGCCGAACATGCCCACGGCCACGCCCACCGTGCCCGCCGCGATCCGCAGGCTCATTCCGTCGCCCAGGTCTCCCGCGGTGAAGGCGAAGGGGGTGAACTGCACACCGACCAGCATCGCCACCGCGGCGCCGGTGACCAGCAGCACCAGCACCGTCGAGACCTTCTCGACGATCGAATAGCGGTTGGTGGCGTGGATGGCCACCGCCAGGATGACCATGGCCGCCACCCAGAAGCCCAGCGAGGTCGCCGACAGGGGCGCGCCGCCCACCGGGAAGACCAGCGACACCGCCAGGGCTGCGGCGGCGAGCACACCGCCCTGGCCGATGACGATCTGGATGAACATCAGCAGGCCGATCCAGGAGATCCACCCGCGCTTGCCGATCCGGGGCGGGACGGCGTCATAGCCGGTCATCGCCACCTTGCCGGTGGAGATGGACCACCGCGCCAGTTCGATCTGCACGCCCACCTTCACGAAGGTGGACACGAAGACCAGCCACAGCAGGATGAACCCGGCCTTGGCTCCCAGCGCAGTGGCGGTGAGGAGTTCACCGGAGCCCACCACCGCGGCGCTGGTGACCATGCCGGGGCCGAGGTACTTGAAGGCGCCGGCCAGGGTGCGGGGTGGTTCCTGCACCTTGGCGGGGTCGAGGACGTAGGGGTCGCGCGCCAGTTGCTGGGCGCTGTCAGCGGGTGTGCTCATCAGGTCTTCCTTCACGAAACGGCGATGTATCGCAGCGGGGACAAGCCCCTCCGTATGTTGATTGTAAAGGAATAGTCATACAAATGGGGGTGTGGGTCAACGGCAGGATGGTGTTCACCGGCTGACGAGGTACAGGAGGAAGACATGACACAGCAGGTTCGGGTTGAGGTCTCCGGGGCGGTGGCGCAGCTCGTGCTGTGCGCCCCGGTCTCGGGCAATCGCGTCGACGTGGGATTTGCCCAGTCACTGGCGCGCGCCGTGGAGGTGGTCGAGGCCGATCTGTCGGTGCGGGTGCTGTGGCTTCGCGCCGAGGGCGAGCACTTCTCCCAGGGTGCCGATGTGCGCGCCTTCCATGACCGCGGCGACGAGGTGCCGAATGCGGTCATGGAGCTCTTCGAGGCGCTGAACCCCGCGCTCGAACGGCTCTGGGCGCTCCCGGTTCCGAGCGTGGCGGAGGTGCAGGGCTGGTGCGTGGGCGGTGCGCTGGGCCTGGCGTCGATGGCGGATGTGGTGGTGGCGGGCTCCGGGGCGCGTTTCCGCGCGGCCTTCACCGGTCTGGCGATCCCCAACACTGGGGGGTCAACCCTGGGATTCGCCTCCCGGATGGGCATGTCCGCGGCGAAGCGCTTCTGCCTGCTCAACGAGGCGATGGATGCCGAGCAGGCGCAGCAGGCCGGGCTCGTCGATGTCGTGGTGGACGAGGCGGACCTGGACCAGACTGCCCGCGAGTTTGCCGAGCGCCTTGCCGCCGGCCCGACGCTCGCCTATGTGGGCATCCGCCGGAACTTCGCCCGGGTGCCCACGAGCCTCGCTGGCAGCCTGGCCGACGAGGTGGAGTCGGTGCGGGCCTGTGCGGGATCCGAGGACGTCGCCGAGGCGGTTGGTGCGTTCATGGAGAAGCGACGGCCGGGGTTCCGGGGGCGGTGATGTTGCGCCAGATCCGGCCGCGGGGCTCGGTGAGCTCCGCCTTGCCGAGCCGGCCGTCCATGCCGACGAACCGGATGCGGTGCTCGTGCTCCCGTCCGGGTTGGAGGCCCTTCAGCTCCAGCTTCGCGG
>NZ_JBHWOO010000032.1:0-4089 GCF_043424415.1 Luteococcus sp.
ACCGTGGCGTCGTAGTGTCCGCTGAAGCTGGCCAGCTCCCGCTTCTCCTGCACGAAGGACTTCACCACGCGGATCTGTCCGATCACCTCGGCGAAGCGGCCGCCGGCGATGTCGACGTGGGAGTTCTTGTCGGCCTCGAGCTTCTGCCAGCGCTTGCTGGTGAGCGTGGTCAGCCACATGTAGGTGGGGAAGACGAGCAGCAGCAGCAGCGAGATCCAGGGCGAGTAGAAGGCCGTGATCACCAGCGAGGCGGCCAGGGTGAGGATCATCGGGAAGAAGTTGTTGCTGGCGCTCTGCAGGAACTGGGTGGTCTCGGTGATCGAGCGGTTGAGCCGGCTGATCACGGTGCCGGTCAGGGCGGTGTCGTAGTAGCGCTGGGGCAGCAGGAGCAGCTTGCGGTAGTACCGCTGGGAAAGCCGCGTCCGCAGCCGCGCAGCCATCACGTCGCCCAGGTAGCCGCCGACATTGCTGATGAGCGTGTTGGCGAGGTCGGCGACCAGCAGCGCGACGGCGAGCCACAGGATCACCTGCAGCCCGTGACCTGCGCCCTGCAGGCTGGCGACCACCTCGTCGGTGGCGCGCTTGACGATGAAGGGCGTCAGCAGGGTGGTGGCGGCGGTGAGTACCGAACAGACGATGATGCCCACGTAGTACCACCGCAATTCCTTCACGGCGGCCAGGATCTTGACCAGAATGCCCACGATGCTCCCAGTGTGACGCTTGCCGGCCCGGGCCCGGGCCGAAGATTGATCCTACTCCCCGCGTCGCGCGACGATGGGTCCATGAGAGTGCAGCAGCGATCCTCCCCCTTCCGTGCCGCCCTGGGCCAGTGGGTTGCCGGGCCGGACCCGCAGGAGAACCTGCGACGTGTCGAGCGCGATGTCGTGGCAGCGGCGGCCGAGGGGGCCGAGTTGTTGGTGCTGCCCGAGGCGTCCATGCTGGGCTTCGCCCACGACCCCCGCCCGCTCGCCGAACCGCTGGACGGGCCATGGGCCTCTCGGGTGAGGCAACTGGCCAGGGCCCACGGACTGCTCGTCGTGGTGGGCATGTTCCGTCCGGCCGGCGACGGCCGGGTGCACAACACGGTGCTGGCCACCGACGGGCGCGATGTCGAGGCCCACTACGACAAGGTCCACCTCTACGACGCCTTCGGCACCCGTGAGTCGGATCGCACGGCGCCGGGGGAGCGGCTGGTCACCTTCGAGGCACTGGGCACCCGGATCGGACTGGCCACCTGCTATGACGTGCGCTTCGCCGACCAGTTCACCGCGCTGGGCCGTGCCGGTGCCGAGCTGGTCTGCCTGCCCACCGCCTGGGCCGACGGCCCGCGCAAGGCCGAGCAGTGGCGCCTTCTGGTGCGCGCCCGGGCGATGGATTCCCAGGCCTTCGTGCTGGGCTGCGACCAGGCCCTCGACGGGCAGGCCGGCGCCTCCTTCGGCGTGGGTGCCTCGCTGGTGGCGGGGCCACTTGGTGAGGTGCTGGCCGAGGCCGGGTCGGGCCCGCAGCTGCTCGTGGCCGGGCTCGACCTCGACCAGGTGCGCCAGACCCGTGCGAGGGTTCCGATCCTGGGCTGAGACCAGGATCAGGGGTGGTCCTGGCGCTGCTCCTCCCGGCGGTCCTGCTCCAGGCGGGACTCGTCGACGACCACTGGACGCAGGCGCGCCCAGGTCAGGAAGACCGCACCCACTCCCAGCAGGGCGATGCCTGCCCACAGGTTGGCATTGATGCCGCCGGTCTTGTCCAGCGGGACGTGGGAGAACAGCCCCATCCCGGTCAGCAGCAGACCGTAGAGGCCCATCAGCAGACCGATCATGGTGCGGATGTCGAAGACGCCCGCAGTGTGGCGGCGGGGCGTGGAGTTCTTGCTCATGCGGGAATTCCTGTCGCTCAGAAGACGAAGTTCAGGGCAATGACCATGACGCCGGCCAGCGCGGCCAGCGGGCCCGTGCGCTGGTACCAGGGCATGGCGGCCTCGTTGGGATCGGTGCGCTGGCTCGCGGGTGTCTCGGAGTAGACGAGGCCGACGAGTTCAGCGACGGGCTTGGGGCGGGTGACGAGGGACACCAGGACGCTCACCACGATGTCGGCGACGAAACCGACCGAGGCCGCCAGGAAGGCGGTGCCCTGGCCGGGGAGCGTGATGTAGCCCTGCTCGCTCAGGAGCCACACGACGATGGCGCTGCAGGTGCCGGTCACCAGGCCAGCCCAGCCGGCGGCCGGGGTCATGCGCTTCCAGAACATGCCCAGGATGAAGGTGGCGAACAGCGGCGCGTTGAAGAAGCCGAACAGCGTCTGCAGGTAGTCCATGATGTTCTGGAAGCGGGCGGCGATGAGCGCGGTGAAGATCGCCACCACGGTGGACAGCACGGTGGCGAGCCGGCCGATGCCGACGTAGTAGTCATCCTTGCGGCCCTTGACCACGTAGGTCTGCCAGATGTCGACGCTGAAGACGGTGTTGAAGGCCGAGATGTTGGCGGCCATGCCTGCCATGAAGGCTGCCAGCAGGCCGGTGATGGCCAGGCCCAGCAGGCCATTGGGCAGCAGGTCGCGCATCAGCAGCAAGAGTGCGTCGTTGTAGGTGACACCCGTGCCGGAGGCACCGCCAGCCGGGTGCCCACCTGCCTTGAGCTCCGCGATCTCGGTGACGAGCACGCCGGCGATCATGCCGGGCACGATCGTGACGAAGGGCACGAACATCTTGGGGAAGGCGCCGATGATCGGGGTCTTGCGGGCCGAGGACAGCGAGTCGGAGGCCATCGCGCGCTGGACCTCGACGAAGTTGGTGGTCCAGTAGCCGAAGGACAGTACGAAGCCGAGCCCGAAGACGATGCCGACCACGGAGAGCACGGGGTTGTCGAAACCGGACAGGGCCTGGCCGGGCCACGAATTGAGTTGCTGCTCGGCCGGGGCGACGCCGGCCGAGGCCGGGGCGCTGGCGGCAGCCTCCGCGATGCGGGTCGTGAGGCCCTTCCAGCCACCGACGCGGTGGAGTCCCAGCAGCACCAGCGGCAGCAGGGAGGCGATGATGACGAAGAACTGCAGCACCTCGTTGTAGATGGCGGCCGAGAGGCCTCCGAGCGTGATGTAGCTCAGGACGATCGCGGCGGCCACCACCAGCGCGACCCACAGGGGCCAGCCCAGCAGCGCATGGACGATGCTGCCCAGCAGGTAGAGGTTGATGCCGGCGATCAGCAACTGGGCAGCTGCAAAGGAGATGGCATTCACCAGGTGCGCCCCCGGGCCGAAGCGCCGCAGCATGAACTCGGGCACCGAGCGCACCTTCGAACCGTAGTAGAAGGGCATCATCACCACGCCGAGGAAGATCATGGCCGGCACGGCGCCGATCCAGAAGTAGTGCATGGTGGGCAGCCCGATCTGGGCGCCGGTGGCCGACATGCCCATGATCTCCACGGCTCCCAGGTTGGCCGAGACGAAGGCCAGACCGGTCACCCATGCCGGCAGGGATCTGCCTGACAGGAAGAAGTCCAGGGAGCCGGAGACCTGGCGTCGGGCAAGGAGCCCGATGCCGAGGACGAAGGCGAAGTAGAGGGCCAGGATGAGGTAGTCGATGGCACTGGCATTGATCAGGGTCACGAGAGGTGCTCCCTTCGTGGACATGCGCCCAGAACGTCCGGCAGGAGCATGGAGGACGTCCAGTAGTTCGACGGCGAACACTGGCGCGAGACGGCGGCAATTCTTCGCCCGCGGTCGGACCAATGTCAACCTCGGCTCCCGCAAGAAGCGGGACAATGGCTCCATGACTGGCTACCTCGCTGCTCCTGACCGTTACGACCAGATGACCTATCGCCGCTGCGGGCGCTGGGGTCTCAAGCTCCCGGTGCTGAGCCTCGGCCTGTGGCACAACTTCGGCGACCTGACCACCGGCCAGACCCAGCGGGCCATCGCCCGCCGCGCCTTCGACGCCGGCATCACGCACTTCGATCTCGCCAACAACTACGGCCCGCCCTATGGCCAGGCCGAGCTCAACTTCGGCCGGCTGTTCGCGGACGACTTCCGGGCCCACCGCGACGAGATGGTCATCTCCACCAAGGCCGGCTATGACATGTGGCCCGGCCCCTACGGCCAGGG
>NZ_JBHWOO010000033.1:0-2629 GCF_043424415.1 Luteococcus sp.
GATCGCGAACGGGAGCGACCTGGGCACCCCCGGATTCAAGGACTGGTGGGCCTACGCACCCGAGGACGAGGTGATGGGCGACGCCGCCAAGGTCGAGGCAGGCGAACTCACCCAGGAGCAGTTCGAGCAGACCTGGGGCGACACCCTCATCGACCCGAAGCGGCCCGAGCTGGGCCCGAAGTCGAACCTGCTGACCATCCTGTGCGGTGAACGGCAGAACCTGCTGGGCGTGCGGTTCGGCAACAACATCTTCGGCACCGTCAACCAGTACAACCACGGCGGCACCTGCGGCATGACCGGTGTGCAGGGCAACGTGCACACTCACCCCACCACCAACTACAAGCGCATGTACGCCGACATCGACGAGTGCCGCTACCTGGTGGTGTGGGGCACCGAGCCCCTGACCGCGCAAAAGGGGCCCACTTGGCTGGCCCCGCGCATCTCGGTGGCCCGCCGCCGCGGCATGAAGATGGTGGTGATCGACCCGCGCATGTCCAAGACGGCCGAGAAGGCAGACCGCTGGGTGCCGGTGGAGCCGGGCAAGGACATGGAGCTGGCCCTGGCCATCAGCCGCTGGATCGTGGAGAACGAGCGCTACGACGAGCAGTACCTGCGGGCCCCCGGCAAGCCCGCTGCCACCGCGATCGGTGAGCCCACCTGGTCCGATGCCACCTACCTGATCAAGCTCGACGACCCCAAGAAGGGGCGGCTGAGTATGGTGGACCTGGGGCGGGCAGAGCCCCCGCAGCCGACCGAGGACGGCACCACCCCCGACCCCGAACCGGCCGTGCTCGTGGGCGGTGAGCCCCAGGGCGCCGACTCGACGACCGCACTGGCCGACCTCGAGGTGGACACCACCATCGACGGCCACCGGGTCAAGAGCGTGTTCACCCTGCTCAAGGAACGCCTGATGGAGCGGGAGATCGAGGACCTCGCCAATGAGGCCGGCGTCGATGAGGAGGTGGTGGCCGAGATCGGCCGCGAGTTCACCGCCCACGGCAAGCAAGCCTGCATCATGAGCTATCGCGGCCCGGCGATGCACACCAACGGGTACGACACCATTCGTGCGATCGGCTACCTGAACTTCCTGATCGGCAACCACGACTGGAAGGGCGGGCACATCGGTGCCCAGAAGGGCTTCTCGCCCGCCGAGGGCAGGTACGACATCAACAAGGTGCCCGGCGGCAACAAGGGCTGGGGAACCACCATCGCCCGCCAGAAGACCAAGTACGAGGACTCCTCGTTCTTCAAGGAGGACGGCTACCCGGCCAAGCGCCGCTGGTACCCGTTCCCGGGCAACATGTGCCACGAGGTGATCCCCTCGGCGGCCGTGGGCTACCCGTACTCGATCAAGGCGCTGTTCATGAACCGCCACTCCCCGCTGAACTCGAGCCCCGGAGCGGGCAGGATCGCGAAGCAGCTGGCAATGACCGACAAGATCGAGCTGGTGGTCTCCTTCGACATCACGCTGGGTGATTCGTCGATGTACGCGGACTACGTGCTGCCTGACCTGACCTACCTGGAGAAGTTCACGCAGGAGTCGGTCTACCCCTCCCAGCAGTACGCGGTCACACAGCTCGGACAGCCCACCACCCGCGCCTTCGAGGGGCCGCGCCCGGTGGAGGACTTCTACATCGAACTGGCCAAGCAGCTGGGACTGCCCGGAGTGGGAGGAGGGGCTTTCGGCCCCGGCACCTCGCTGGACTCGTCCAGCGACTACTGGCTGAAGATGGCCGCCAACGTCGCCTACGCCGGCAAGGAACCGGTGCCGGATGCCAGCGCAGAGGAGCTGGAGCTGTTCAGCCGTACCCGCCGCAAGGCCCTCGGCGACGCCTTCGACGAGGCGCGCTGGAAGCAGGCGGTCACGGCGGAGGAGTGGCCCAAGGTGGTCTACGTGCTCAACCGCGGTGGTCGCTTCTCCGGGCAGGCACCGGAGCGGGGCGACGCCTATGAGGGCGAGTGGCTCAAGCACCGCTACGCGGGGCTGTGCCAGTTCTACGACCCCAAGACCGCTGCCCTGAAGGACTGCATGACCGGGGAGAACTACGACGGACTGGCAAAGATCCGGCCCGTGATGAAGTCCGACGGCACGGTGATCGGCCCCACCGAGGAGCGACCGCTGCACTTCGTGAGCTGGAAGAGCCGCCACATGGGGACGCACCGCACCGTCAACAATGCGTGGCTGCGGGAGATCCGTCCCGAGAACTACCTGTGGATCAACGCCTCCGACGCCGCCGAGCGCGGCATCGAGAACGGCGACCGGGTGCGGGTCACCTCTCCCACGGCCACGGTGGAGTCCACCGCGATGGTGCTGCAGGGCCTGCGCCCGGGGACCGTGGGGGCGGAGTCTGCCTTCGGCCACAAGGGCTATGCGGCCGGCGAGGTGACGATCGACGGCGAGCCCATCGCCGCCGTCAGCGCATACGGCCACACCAAGGCCGCCCAGAACGTGGTGCCGGGCAGCGAGGAGTTCGGCTTCGCCGGTGCCCGATCGGCAGGGTTCGCCGTCAACGAGCTCCTGGAGGAGGACACCGTCCTGGGCGGCGGCGGCCTCACCGACCCGATCGGTGGCGGCGCCGCCCAGCTGGACACCTGGGTGCAGGTGGAGAAGATCTGAGGTCCCGATGGC
>NZ_JBHWOO010000034.1:0-9676 GCF_043424415.1 Luteococcus sp.
CGTTGTAGATGCCCAGGCTCAGGGCCTTCTCGTCGGGCCCCTCGGTGAGCACGTGCTGGCCGCGGTGGCCGGAGACGATCGCGGTGCCGGTGTCCTGACACATGGGCAGCACGCCACCAGCGGCGATGTTGGCATTCTTCAGCAGGTCGAGCGCGACGAACTTGTCATTGGGGCTGGCCTCGGGATCATCCATGATCTTCTTCAACTGGGCCAGGTGTGCGGGGCGCAGGTAGTGCGCAATGTCGTGCATGGCGGTCTCGGCCAGCAGCGTGAGGGCCTCAGGAGCCACCTCCAGGAACTTGCGTCCACCGGGACCTTCTGAAACCTTCACACCCTCGGTGGTCAGCAGGCGGTAGGGCGTCTCATCCTTGCCGAGCGGCAGCATGTCCTCGTAGGCAAACTCAGCCATCTTCACTCCTTCGTTGGACTGGCCCCAGTCTGTCACGAGGCCGGATTCCACCGGGCCGGGGGTGTGGTCAAACCAAATCGAGGAGGATCACTGGAAGCTGTCGGCCACCCGGGTCATGGCCTCCTCCACCACAACCCGGTCCGCGCTGGCAGACCCGCCGACGAGCACCACCACGTCGCGGTCATGCTCCAGGCACCAGGTGAGGCTGCCTCCGGCCTCACCAGTGCCCTCCAGGGCGACGGCCGGTGCACCGGCGATTCCCGGTGGCGCCGGCAAGGGGACCGGCTGCCGCCCATCCATGACCGGCGCCTGCGACAGGCACTGGGACTCGAGCGGTTCACTGGTGCTGGGAGTTCGCTGCACCGTGAGCCAGGCACCTGGCGTCAACTCGTTCTGGAAACGGTCCACTGCATCGCCGGGCATCGCGCTCCACCTGTCGGGCAGTTCATATCTGCCCACCCCGGTGCTCACCTGCAATGTCACATCGCCGGCCCCGCCATCCACCTGCACCTGGGCCGGCGGCTGCGTGCCCTCGACGGACCCATCCTTGCCCATCAACCCCAGCACGGAGCTGACGGCAATGGGAACCAGGGCGAGGACCGCAACCAGCTTGCCCATCGTCTGCCCAGTCCCTGCCTGACCCACACCGGGGCGGCCCCTGGCCGATTGTGTCTTCCCGATGGGTTTGGCGAACCTGATCTGGCCCGCCGCAGTCCGTCCGGGGTCCGCGGGTGGACGCCAACCCGGCTGGGGCGGAGCCTGGTCGTGGGGCTGCCATGCTGGAGCGGGCATGGCGGGAGCTGGCTGCTGCCATTCGGCTTCGAACATCTCCCGCACGGTGCGCTGCTGCGGTTCAGGACCGGGGCGGGGCACGGCCATCGGCGCGACTGCTTCGTGCCGCTCGCGAGCCGCCTGCGCGGTGGCGGGAACCACACTGGAGCCCTGCCACGGGTGACTGCTCATGGTCGAGCTGGGCGACGAGAAGCTCCAGCGGTCACGATCGGGGCCGTCGGCCCATCCCCCGTGGGTCTGGCCATCGCGCGTCTGGGCGCCGTGACCATGCTCCTCGGCACAACTGTCATCCATGACAACCTCCCGGACTCGTGATCCAATCGTGCCACTGCTTCCCACCACGAACAGGCGGGCCTCGCAGCGGCCTGCAACTTCCCTGAGCGAGAGCTGGGTTTGACGGGCAAGCTACTCTCAGCGCTTGTATCGTCGCAGCGAGACACCCGCAATGGGCAACGGTTTCGGGGGAACTTTGATGGGTAGTGAGTACGGTCGAGGCCGCGCACAGATGGGCGACGACGTCGAGTCACTGCGCACCGCGACGATCGACGGGGTCCGTTTCCATGCGGTCACCGAAGACCAGACGCTGGACGTGATCTCCCATGCCGTTCGCACCGGCGCCGACGGCGGCCTGGTGCTCACCGTCAACACCGACATCATGCGGCAGCTGGAGTCCGCCCCCGACGTGCTCGAGCACGCCCGTCTGGTGGTGGCCGACGGGATGCCGCTGGTCTGGGCGAGCCACATCCTGGGCGATCCCCTTCCTGCACGGGTCACCGGCGCCGAGCTGGTGCCACTGATGGCCCGGCGCGCAGCCGCCGACGGGGTGCGCATCTTCCTGTTCGGCGCCGCACCCGGCGTCGCGGAGCGCGCCGGCCGAGCACTGCAGTCCACGAACCCCGGCCTTCAGGTGGTTGGCACCCACAGCCCCGAGAAGGGCTTCGACGCCACCCCCGAGGGTCTGCAGCAGGCAGTGGACCTGGTGGCGGCCGCCAGCCCCGACGTCGTCTTCGTCGCCCTGGGATTCCCGCGTCAGGAGCGCGTGGGGATGGCCATGCTCGACGCCCTGCCCAAGGCCTGGTTCGTGGGCTGCGGTGGTGCCCTCGACATGGCAGCCGGTGACGTTCCCCGCGCCAATCCTCTGGTGCAGCGGCTGGGCGTCGAATGGCTGCACCGCCTGCTGCAGGAGCCGCGCCGCCTGGCCGATCGCTACCTGCGCCATGGCGTTCCGTTCACCTTGAGCCTTCTCACCCGGTCGGTCGCCACGCGCGCTCGCACCCTCAATCCACTCCGCTGACCTCACCCATCCACAGGAAGTTTCCGATGAGCAACCACATCCCCAGCAGCTCGCTGTCCCGTGCAGAGGTCGAGCCCGTGGCCGAGGCCGTCAGCCGCCCCATGCAGTCCTTGCGTCGCCACTGGATCCCTGCCCTGATCATGACGCTGCTCGGGGCTGTCGCCGGGGTTGGCCTGGGTTCCGCCAAGCCCGTGACCTACACCGCCGAGGCCCGCGTGGCCGTCGGCACCGGAGACCTGGCCACCGGCGCGATCGCCGGCTTCCCGCTGGCAGCCCGCGACATGGCCTCCAACTACGCCCGCTGGATCAATGACCAGGGCCTGCGCAATGGCTCCACCAAGGGCGTCTACATGGCCGCCTCGCCGATCCCGGAGTCGAGCATCATCCGAGTGGAGGGCACCGGTACTGATCTGGCCGCGGTGAAGGCCGCCACCAAGAAGACCGCCGAGGAGCTGGTGGCTGCCGCCAACGGAGAGGGCACCAAGTTGGATCCCCAGCTGACCTTCGCCGAGTACCAGAAGGCCACCACCGACTGGTCTGCTGCCAAGAGCGCCATGACCAAGGCGCAGAACACCCTCGACAAGCTGCAGGCCGACAAGGCCTCGTCCAAGGCCAGCATCGAGGAGGCCCGCGGCGAGCTGACAAAGGCCATGGCGCTGGAGACCCAGAAGCTGCAGCACATGAATGCCCTGGGCGCCAAGTACCAGAACCAGGTTGTCAACGCCTCACAGGCCGCCGATCTGGTGATCGTGCGTGATGCCGAGGAGTCGTCCAACAACCGCACGTCGCTCATCCAGCGCACCGGCCTGCTCGGTGTGATCGCCGGCGGCGGCCTGGGCCTGCTGCTGGCCGTGACCCTCGATCGTCGTAAGCGACGCTGATCGTGTCGACGATCCTGACGCAGGGCGAGGGAGGTCTGGCGAGGTCCCTGCGACGCGGCGCCCACCCGGACGCGCCCCTGCGGGCGCCCGATCCGGCGCGTGGTGAGGACAGCGCCGACACCACGATCCCGCTCTACGTCTGGTGCTACCTGGGCGGCCTGCTGTTCAACATGGTCAGCGGCAATGCCTGGATGCTGGGCCTGCCCGTCGCCCTGGACCGTCCACTGTTCCTGATCTCGCTCGTCCTGCTGGTGCTCGACCCGTACCGGGAGCGCTGGCGTTGGCGCTGGGTCTACCTGGTGGGCCTGCTGACCGTGCTGGTCACGATGTTCTCCTGGTTCAGCACGGGCACGGCCACCGACGGCTACAAGATGTTCATGCTGGTGGACCGCATCATCATGCCCCTGCTCATGTTTGCGGTGGGACCGGTGATCTTCTCCACCCGGGCCCGACGCATCCTGCTGCTGAAGCTGATGACGGTTCTGACCATCTACTGGGGCATCACCGCGACCGCCGAGATCGCCCACCTCGACTGGATGGTCTTCCCCAGCGCCATCATGAATCCCAATGCGGGCATCGGCTACGGCCGTGCACGCGGCCCCTTCCTGGCCTCGGAGCCGATGGGCATGGCCTGCGCACTGGGCTTCTTCACCTCGGGTCTGCTCGCCTCCATGACCACGGGTCGCTGGCGCAAGCTGGCCCTGCTCGCGATGGCCCTGGGCTTCATCGGCGACGCCCTGGCCATGACCCGCACGCTGTGGCTGGCCCTGCTGGCCGGCTCCCTGGTGATCGGGCTGCAGGTGCCGTCCCTTCGCCGCCGCTTGCCGCTGATCATCGTTGCCGCCGCCGCGGCCACCGCTGGTGCACTGATGGCCATCCCGGGCCTGCTGCCGCTGCTGGTGGAGCGACTGACCACGTCGCGATCGATCTATGACCGAGTGCTCACCAATGACGCGGCCATGAAGATCATCGAGTCCCGCCCGTTCACGGGTGTGGGCTGGGGCAACTTCGTCGGTGTGAACATCGACTGGGTGCGTCAGGCAGACACCATCCCGCTGACGACGGTGACCATCGAGGTGCACAATGTGCTGCTCAGCCGTGCCGCCGAGACCGGCATCCAGGGTGCGGTGCTGTGGGTGCTGTGCGTGCTGATGGGTCCCGCCGCGGTGCTGCTCAGCCGGGTTCCCCATGAGGAGGCCCGAGGCTGGCAGCTGGTCACCATCGGTGCCCTGTTCGTGTGGTTGCTGCCCACGCTGGGCAGCCCCAACCCCTATCCCTTCCCGAACAACTTGGTCTGGCTGATCAGCGGCATCGCCTCACGGCACCTGCTGGTTGCGCCAGCCCTGCGTATCCCGCTCCCATCGCGTCAGGAGAATCCGTGATGATCAAAGACATCGCCCGCACCGTGCTGGCCGGACCCGTGGCTCTGGAACGTCTGCGCGCCACCAACCGCCAGGCCCTGGTGGGCAGTGGCGTTCGCTTCATGGGCAAGGCCTCGCGGGTCTCGCTGGGCAACCAGGTGGCCATCTTCGGTCCCACCGTGCTGGCCGTCACCGACGGCGGTGGCCTGACCGGTTCGCGTCTGGAGATCGGCGAGCGCACCTACATCGGTGAGTTCAACAACATCCGCACCGCTGGTGCCCCGATCATCATCGGGGCCGACTGCCTGATCAGCCAGCACATCACCATCGTCGGCTCCAACCATGCCACGCAGCCGGGACGCACGATCGCCTCCCAGCCGTGGGAGGGCGAAGGCGTGGTGATCGGCAATGACGTGTGGATCGGAGCTGGCGCCGTGATCCTCCCGTGTGCTCGAATTGGTGACGGAGCCGTGGTCGCAGCCAACGCTGTCGTCCGTGGCACCGTGGCACCCAACAGCATCGTCGGCGGCGTACCCTCCCGCGAGATCGGCCAGCGCAAACAGCCCTGAAAGCCAACCGTCCGTCCCTCCACAGGAGCAATCGTGGACCAGCCTTTGGTCAGTGTCATCACCCCGGCTCGCAATGCCGAGCAATGGATCGGGTCCTGTCTCGACTCGGTTCGAGCCCAGACCTGGGGGAATGTGGAACACGTCGTGGTCAACGACGGCTCTACCGACCGCACCGGACAGATCCTGGACCTCTTCCAGGACGGACTCACCGTGGTGCACAGCACTGGAGAAGGCGTCTCGGCCGCCCGCAATCGGGGCGTTGCCGCAGCAAAGGGTGCCTACATCGCCCTGTGCGATGCCGATGACGTACTCCTGCCCCGCCACATCGAGCAGGCCGTGGCGCTGCTCAAGGATGGTGATCGCGCCTTCGTCACCTGTGAGGCCTACCTGCTGACGGCCGGAGGAATCGACCCCAAGCGCCGTGTGCTGCCCTGGGGAACGGTCCCGGCCGATCGGCAGCGACTGGGGATCATGGAGGCAAACTTCGTCTCGATCTTCACGGTGATGCCCCGTGCCATGTGGGAGGAGCTGGGCGGGATGACCGTCGGGCTGCGCTACAACGAGGACTGGCAGCTGTGGATGCGCGCCATCCACAGCGGGTGGGAGGTTCGCACCCAGGCCGAACCCCACGCCCTCTACCGCTGGACGCCCGGTTCCGCCATGACAAATGTGGATGCCGTCCTGGCCGCCGAGGACGCCATGCTGACCAACTTCCGTGACGAGTTCGGTACCCGGCTGAATGCCGCGGAGAGCGACTTCCTGGATCATCGGCTGAAGACCGGAAACCCGCGCGTCATGGGCTCGCAGGGGGACGACGCCCTGCGTCGCGGCGACTACACCGCCGCCCGCAGCGCCTACATCGAGGCCGCCGAGCTGATGCCCCATGATCGCAAGGTGCGAGCCAAGGCCACGAGCATGAAGTTGCTCCCCGCCAGCGCACGCTTGTGGCAGAAGCGACTGCTTGCCGCAGATCGCGCCACCGGCCGCGACGTCAACCACCGCTGAGCAGATCGCGCCGATTCGTGAAAGGACACGCCATGCGTCGCGGACCCCTGTCGCTGGGCCCCCTGCATCTTGGATCATCGCAGCTTGGACCTCTGCATCTTGGAGAGCGTTACTGGAACTGTCGCTTCGCCGCATGGCGACCGGCCGCTGCTCCAACCCCCGGCTACACCCTGCTGGTGCCGGTTCCCGGTGAACTCCCGGTCTTCCTGGAGGTGGCGCTGGCCGTGACCCGCCAACAGGCTGCCCAACACCGCGTGCAGACCCTGGTGATCCCGGACACCATGACGCCCCAGATGAAGACCATCGTCCAACGGGAGCGCGCGGGGTGGCAGGGTGAACTGACCCTGCTGCCGCTGCCCCAGCCCGAACGCACCGTGCTGCCGAGGCTGAAGAACCCGTCGCACAACCACGCGGTGCAAGTGATCACCGGCATCAATGCCGCGCGCGGTACGCACGTCCTGCTGCACGACGCCGACCTCTTCCTGCTGGACGACGGCGCCCTGGACCAGCGCTACGAGCAGGCCGTGGAGCGTGACCTGGACGTCCTGGGCATCTCCCCGGTCTGGGACAAGTGGTACGCCGAGAAGGGGCTGACCCACCTGGCAGCGACGTGGGAGCTCATCGCCCGTCGTGACTGGCTGCGCTCCTTCCCACCGCGGATGCACATGGGGCATCGCGCCGAGATGCTCGGCGAGGAACACATCTTCGACACCACGCTGCGCCCGCAGGCGCTCACCGACCCCACCCGGATTGCGCAGGACGGCCTGACCGAGGAAATCGTCCACTTCAACTACGTGATCTCCACCTACCGCCACTTCCAGCGCTCCACCGGTACCTTCACCGACAATCGTTTCCGGCTGGTGCTGGTCCGCCTGCTGGTCGACCTGTTCGGTGAGGAGCCCTACGACTACGCCCTGCCCACCATGGCCGAACTGGCCGATGGGTTGAACAATCCGGCCGCTCGGGTTGTCTTCCCGACAGCACAGGAGGCAGCGGCCGACTATGCCGCTTTCAAGTCTCGAATCTCGCGTACCTTCGACGGTGAGTGGTGCAGCCGGGAGCGCGGTGTCCAGGCCCACAAGGACTTGGCGCCCTTCGACGAGCACTATTCCTATCGTGGGAGGAAGCAATGACTTCGACGCTGCCCGCCAGCATCGTGATCCCCGCGCACAACGAGGGGTCGGTGATCGAGCGCTGCCTGCGATCCTTGGCCGCCGATCCAATGGGCCGCACCTGCGAGGTGGTGGTTGCCGCCAATGGCTGTAGCGACGACACCGCTGAGCGTGCTCGCGCCTTCG
Source organism: Luteococcus sp. (assembly GCF_043424415.1). NCBI lineage: Bacteria > Bacillati > Actinomycetota > Actinomycetes > Propionibacteriales > Propionibacteriaceae > Luteococcus > Luteococcus sp. Next base: position 7,610 of record NZ_JBHWOO010000034.1, read on the forward strand.
AGGGCAGTTTCGCCCGACTGGTGGTGCTGGACCTGCCCGAGTCGGGCAAGGTGGGCGCCCTCAATGCAGGTGACGCCGCCGCGACCGCCCTGCCGCGCATCTACCTGGACGCCGACATCGAGCTGGGCCCCGGCGCGCTCGAGTCGCTGGTGACCGAGCTCTCGGGCTCCGAGGCGGTCATCGCCAGCCCCCACATCAACTTCGACATGACCGGAGCCGATCTGGTGGTGCGCCAGTTCTACCGGATGTTCGTGGTGCTGCCCTATGTTCGCGACGGTCTGGTGGGCCTGGGCGTCTACGGCATCTCCGCGGCTGGGCGCGCGCGCTTTGAGCAGTTCCCGGAGCTGACCGCCGACGACCTGTTCGTGCAGCGTCTGTTCCGCGCCGACGAGCGTCGCAACACCCCCGGTGTCTTCACCGTGCAGGTGCCCCGCACCGCCAAGGCGCTGCTGAAGGTGCGCACGCGTGTGGCCCGCGGCAATGCGGAGCTGGCTGGCTCCGCCGAACAGCTGGAACTTGATGACCTGGATGGCGCCAGCAGCACCGGAGGCACCGTGGGTTCCCTGCTCCAGTCGGTACGCCGCGATCCCACGATGGTCACGGCCGCCGCCACCTACGTTGCCGTCACGGCACTGGCCCGTCGACGTGCATCGGGAACCCAGGCCGCTGCGGTCTGGGAGCGCGACGAGTCCACTCGTCAAAGCCCGAACCAAGCCTGAGGAGAACCATGACCACTCGCGTCGCCTACCTGGTGAGCCAGTATCCCGCCGTCTCTCACGTGTTCATCGAGCGCGAGGTGCTCGGCCTGCGCGAGCGCGGCGTCGAGGTGCACACCTTCAGCGTTCGCAAGCCCGATCCCTCGACCCTGCACAGCGAGGTCATGCGCACCGAGGCCGCCAACACGGTGGTGCTGCAGGAGGACCCGAAGGCTCTGGCATTGGGCAATGCCCGTCTGGCCACCGGCAAGCTGAAGGCCTACGCAACCGCGCTGAAGCAGGCGCTGGGCAGCGGTGAGCTGGGCCTCAAGCAGCGCACCTGGCAGGTCTTCTACCTGGCCGAGGCCGCCAAGCTGTACGAGACGATGAAGGAGCGCGGCCTGCGCCACGTGCACGCGCACTTCGCCAACAATGGAGCCGACATCGCCCGCCTGACCGTGGCGCTGGGCCGTGCTATCGACGGTGAGGATGCCGGATGGTGCTGGTCGTTCAGCATGCACGGCCCCACCGAGTTCGAGGAGGTCACCGCCTTCGACCTGAAGGCCAAGACCGAGCAGGCCGACGGTGTGGCCTGCATCACCGACTTCACCCGCAGCCAACTGATGCGCATGGCTGATCCCGTCGTGTGGCCACGCCTGGACATCGTGCACATGAGTGTCGTGCCCGAGCGTTTCGCACCTCCCGCATGCCGTGAGCACGACGGCCCGCTGCGCATCCTCGACGTAGGCCGTCTGGTTCCCGAGAAGGGTGGCCCGGTCCTGGTGGATGCCGTCGAGCAGCTGCGCGATCGTGGCATCGACGTGCAGGTGCGCTTCGTGGGCGCCGGCGCACTGATGGACCGTCTGAAGACCGAGGTGGCCGAGCGCGGCCTGGACGACCGAATCGAGCTGCTGGGCAATCGTTCGCAGGAGGAGATCCTGGCGCAGTACCACTGGGCCGACGTCTTCTGCCTGCCGTCCTTCCAGGAGGGCCTACCGGTGGTGATCATGGAGGCACTCAGCACCGAGCTGCCCGTGGTTGCCACCCGCATCAATGGCATCGGCGAGCTGGTCGTCGACGGGGTGACCGGTCGCCTGCTCACTCCGGGGCGTGCCGATCTGGTGGCCGACGCCATTGCGCAGCTGGCCGGTGATGCCGAACTGCGTCAGCGTCTGGGCAAGGCGGGCCGCGAGGCCGTGCTGGAGGGCTACACCACCACCTCGACCGCGGCCGACATGGAGCGCTTCCTGGCTGGCGTGCAGGAGCGTGCCGCGAAGGGCAGCGGCAACTGAGCCGAACGCCCTGACGACGACGAAAGGGCCTGCACCGCTTGGTGCAGGCCCTTTCGTCGTAGCGGGGCTCAGCCCCGACC
>NZ_JBHWOO010000035.1:0-11756 GCF_043424415.1 Luteococcus sp.
CGTCATCTTCTGCTTCGCGTTGGCGGTGTCGAAGCAGTACCACGGCTCGCCCTTGAGGCAGGCCCGGCACTGGCCACACACGGCACGCCAGTTGAGCACGACGTAGTCGCCGGGCTTCACATTGGTGACGCCCTCGCCGACAGCCTCCACGACGCCGGCCGCCTCATGGCCCAGCAGGAAGGGGAAGTCGTCGTTGATGCCACCGAGCTTGTAGTGCAGGTCGGTGTGGCAGACGCCGCAGGCCTGCACCTTGACCACGGCCTCACCCGGCCCGGGATCGGGGACGACGATGTCGACCACTTCGACATCGGCATCCTTGGTGCGGCTGATGACGGCCTTGACGGTCTGGGGCATGCGGACTCCTTGGTCAGGAACGGATCTGGGTGGGGACGTGGAGGACGTGCCGGGCAGGGGCCCGCCACGTCCACGGGGTGGATCAGCGGGGGCAGGTGCAGCGCTCGGTGGGCGGCACGTCCTTGAGTGCCTCCTCGATGTGCTCCCCACAGCCGGCCCAGGTGGGCTTGTTGCACTTGTCACAGGTGACCTTGCGGCACATGGTGGCTCCTTGCTCGGCGATGGCGGCCCCCGGGACGGGGGCCGTCTCCATGGTGTCATCCCCGGCAAGGGGTCGTCAGTTCCTGCGACCCACCTTGATCGTGTGCACATCCTCGACGAAGCCGCCCAGCAGGCGGCTGCCGATGCCCTCGAAGGCATCACTCTGGCCGGTGGTGAGGAACATCCGCTGCGCCTCGCGCGGCTCGTGGTGCAGCAGCTCGCGGCGCTGCAGCACCTGGTAGGTGGCCTTGGCGCACTCCTCGGAGGAGCTGACCAGCGTCACCTGGTCACCCAGCACGTAGCTGATCACGCCCTGCAGCAGTGGGTAGTGGGTGCAGCCCAGGATCAGGGTGTCGCAGCCGGCGCGCTGGATCGGCTCCAGGTACTCGCGCGCCAGGCCCAGCAGCTCGTCGCCACCGGTGATGCCGGCCTCGACGAACTCGACGAAGCGGGGGCAGGGCTGGGTGGTCAGGCGCACCTGGGGAGCGACGGCCACGGCGTCGTTGTAGGAGCGCGAAGTGGCCGTCGCCTCGGTGCAGATGACGCCAATGGAATGGTTGCGGCTCGCGGCCACGGCCCGGCGTGCGGCCGGCAGGACGACCTCGGTGACGGGCACGTCATAGAGCTCGCGGGCATCGCGCAGGGCTGCGGAGGAAGCGGAATTGCAGGCGATCACCAAGGCCTTCACACCGTGGGTGACCAGGCGGTCCATGCACTCGATGGCATAACTGCGCACCTCGGCGATGGGGCGGGGGCCGTAGGGGGCACGGGCCGTGTCGCCCAGGTAGATGACATCCTCATTGGGCATCTGGTCGACGATGGCACGCGCCACCGTCAGGCCACCGAAACCGGAGTCGAAGATGCCGATCGGGGCATCGCTGCCGATCTCTGACTCGAAGGGGATCACTCGCACGTCCTTTCAACCCGAGCCATGATAGGCGTCCGCCCGAGCAGCCCGGCGCACGCCCCGCCCGACACCGGTCAGCGACGCAGGCTCAACTGCACCAACACCGGGCCGGTGCGGGACTGCGACGGACCGTGCGAGCCACAGCCTGCCGTCCCGTCGACCGTCCCACTGGCACAGGATCCGCACCCTCCACCGGGGCATCCCATCGCCAGTTCCTTGACGTCGATGCGCCCCATCCGGCGCAGGTGGTCGACGGCGGTCGAGACCACCCCGCGGTCCAGGCCGGTGATGACGGCAACCTCGTCGAGGCTGGTGGCTCCGTCGACGAAGGCTGCGAGCACCTGGCTCAGGGGTCCGCTCACCACAGCAGCCTTCCCACCTGGAAGACCGCGACGGCGCTCACCCACGCGACCGCCAGCTGCATCGCCACACCGAAGATGGTCCAGCGCAGCCCGATCTCGCGCTTCTGCGCCGCCAGGGTGGCCACGCACGGCGTGTAGGCCAGCAGGAAGACCAGGAAGGCGATCACCGCGGGCAGGGGGTGCCCGCCCGAGGACTTCTCGAAGTCAGCGGTGATCCGGTCGCCCAGAGTGCCGGGGTCGCCGCCCTCCTCGGGCTCGTCGACGGCATAGGTCTGCGCCCACGAGCTGATCACCGCCTCCTTGGCGACGAAGCCCACCACCAGCGCGGAGGTGGTCTGCCACTGGGCGAAGCCGGCGGGCTGGAAGACGGGGGTGACAGCCTGGGCGGCCACGCCATAGGCCGACTGCTCGACCGGCACCTCCCCGAAGGCGTGCTGCTGGTTCACCGGGGTGGACTGCAACAGCCAGACCAGGCAGACCGTCGCGACGATGATGCCCGAGGCAGTGCGCAGGAAGCCCTTGAGCCGCACCCAGGCCACCGAGGCGGTCAGCCGCGCGGTGGGCAGCTGGTAGGGCGGCAGGTCGAGCACCAGCGGCTCGGCCCCCATGGTGCGCCACAGCGTCTTGCGCAGCAGCATCCCGACACCCACCACCATCAGGATGCTGGTCAGGTACATCGCGAAGACCACGGTGCCGGCCCAGCGTCCGAAGAAGGTGGTGGCCACCAGCACGTAGACGGTCAGGCGGGCGGTGCAGCTGGTGAACGGCACCAGCAGCGAGACCAGGATACGTTGGCGCACCTGCGGCAGGATGCGGGTGGCGCTGATCGCCGGCACATTGCAGCCGAAGCCGACCACCAGTGGCAGGAAGGCGCGTCCGGGCAGGCCCAGCGCGCGCATCATGCGGTCGGTGACCACGGCGGCGCGGGCCATGTAACCGGAGTCCTCCAGCAGTGCCAGCAGCACGAACATCAGCGCCATCAGTGGTGCGAAGGTCAGCAGCATGCCGACGCCGGCGACCAGCCCGTCGACCAGCAGGCCGTCGACCCAGCTACCACCCAGGCCCACGAGCTCCATCACCCGATGGGCGCCGTCGCTGAGCGGGCCGGCGAAGAACTGGTCAAGCGCGTCCTGCAGCGGGGCGGCGACCGTGGTGGTGGTCTGGAAGACCACCCACATGACGGCCATGAAGATCAGCGGCCCGATGACCGGGGCGGTGACCCAACGGTCCACCCGGTCGCTCCACGAGGCGCGGGCCTCACCACTGTCGAGGGTGCCCGCGCTGACGGCCTGCTCGATGAAGGCGAAACGCTCGTCCTCGCGCACCAGGTCGGCATCCAGCGGGTCGAGCCCGGCATCAGGAACGGTGCCCAGCGTCCGGGCTTCCGCGGCGGGCGCCTCGAGCTGTTCGTGGACGACCCGTGCCAGGGTCTCGATCCCGTCGCGACGGCGCGGGTCGAGTGCCACCACGGGGCAGCCCAGCTGGGTGGACAGGGCAAAAGTGTCCACCCCGATGCCCCGGTGGCGGGCGACGTCGAGCATGGTGAGGGCCACCACGACCTTCATGTCGCGCTCGCGCAGCTGGGCGACGATGTAGAGGCTGCGCGCCAGGTGGGCGGCATCAGCCACGACCACGCTGACATCGGGGCGCTCGTCGGCGGGCCCGGTGACCAGCAGCTCGCGGGTCAGCGCCTCGTCGGGGCTGACCGGGTCGAGGGAGTAGGCGCCGGGCAGGTCGATCAGGGTCATGTCGAGCGGACGGGTGCCGCCGTGCTCACCGCAGGAGCAGCCGGTGCAGGTGCAGGGACTCTGACCGCAGCCGCACGGGCCGGCGGGGGCGGTGCTGTGCCACACGCCACGCGAGACGCTCACCGTGGTGCCGGGCCAGTTGCCCATGGTGACCTTTGCGCCGGTGAGGGCATTGAACAGGGTGGACTTGCCGACGTTCGGGGCTCCGACGAGTGCGATCACGGGAGCGCCCACGCCGGCACCGGCACCATTGCTCTCGTCGCAGCAGGCCTTGGCGGTGAGAATGCTGGGGCGGTCCTTGATCTGGAGCAGAACCGGCGCGTCCTGGTCGATGCTCATCGCCGCCCCGCCACGGCCAGGTCCTGGTGCTCGACGTAGAGGCGCTGCAGCATGGAGCGGTCGAGCGCGATCCGCGAGCCGGCGACGCTGAGCACGCGGCCGCCACCGCTGGTGGCGTGCACCAGGTTCACCTGCGCTCCGCGACGGATGCCGAGTGCGGCCAGTCGGCGACACAGCTCCGGGCTGCCCTCGGTCCGCACGAGTGTCAGGGGACTGCCCAGGGGGGCCGCATCAAGACTCATCGGTGGCGTCATGCCAGGCACTCTACGCCCTACTTAGGCAAGCCTAAGCAAAGGGGGCCACCAACAAGCAACACTCCTCGCAAATCACCTTGTCAGAGAGTTCCGAGCAGGCATTCCTGGACCCACGCCGTCCACTGGTAGAGCTCGTACACCCACGACCGAGGGTCATCCTCGGGCAACTCGGCCACTTCGGAGGCGCTGGTCTCGTCGACGATCCCGAGCCTCGCCGCCAGGGCCAGGCGGACCGCGGTCAGCGTCTTCAGCCAGGCCGTCACCGACTCGGCCTCGACATGGCACACACCCTTGCGGCCGGTGACGGCAAGGTCGGCCAGCACCACCTGGGCATCGGTCACCTTCTGATCGCGCTGCTGGGTCTGGGTGAAGCGACGGAAGTCATGCGAGGCAGCCGGGTCGTCGGGATAGGCATCGGGAAAGATGCGCCGCACCACTGGGTCGTCGAGGTCGAGCCCCGCATTCGGGTCGTCGACCGAGCCGCCGACCTCGGCACTGAAGTCCGCCTCCCACCGTGCGAATGGGTCCTGGGGGAAGGGGTCTTCCCCGGAGTCCTTGGCGGCCGAGCGCGCCGTGTGCTGGCGTCGTGCCAGGTCGTCCGGGTCCAGCAGCTCGACAACCTGCTCCACCAGGCTTGCCAACAGGCCCGGCTCCCCCTTGTCGAAGTGGATGCTCAGCCCGTATTCCTCGGGTTCAATTCCGCGCATCTCACTCCCCCTGCTGCATCGTGGCCCACAGGCCATAGCCGTGCATGGCGTTGACGTCGCGCTCCACCTGCTCCCGGCCCCCGCTGGAGACGTCGCACTTGCCCTCGTTGTGCACCTGCAGCATCAGCCGCTCGGCCTTCTCGCGGGTGAAGCCGAAGTAGGTGGTGAAGACGTGGGTGACATAGCTCATCAGGTTCACCGGGTCGTCCCAGACCAGGCAGACCCACGGCTCCTGGGTCTGCTCCTGCTCGTCCGCACGCTCGACGACGGCGGTGCCACCCGACGGCGTGGTGGTCGGCTCGCTGCTCATGCCCTCCATTGTGACGCACCTGACCGACAACCTCACCCAGCCGTCCCGGTCAGGGTTCTGTCGCAGCGGTGCGACACAACCCTGACCAAGGTCCACTGGCAGCGATGAGCCCACACTAGCCAGACAGACTAGACAGCCCCACTAAGTAGTGACACTATTGAGCTATGGCAACCCAACCCTGGCCCAGCGAGTGGCTGCGCGGAACCCTCACCCTCGCGGTGCTGCGCGTGCTCTCCGACGGGCCCACCTATGGCTACGCGATCGCCAACGCGCTGGCCGACGCAGGCTTCGGCGACATCAAGGGCGGCACCCTCTACCCACTGCTCAGCCGGCTGGAGACCCAGGGCCTCGTCGAGACCGAGTGGCGCGAGGGAGACGGCGGCCCCGGACGCAAGTACTTCCAGCTCTCCGAACTGGGGCTGCGCCGCTACCACCAGCAGGCACCCCTGTGGCGGGCCTTCTGCGAACACACCAGCAACTTCATCAACCCCGATCAGCCCCACCAGAACCCGGAGGCATGACATGAACGCCAAGCAGCTCACCGACAAGCAGTGGCTCGACGAGATGATCATCGAACTTCGCCTGCGCAATGTCCGGGGCCCCGCCATCGGCGACGCGGTTGCCGCCGTGGAGACGCACTGCGCCGAATCCGGCGAGAGCGCCACCGAGGCCTTCGGCCACCCGCGCGAGTACGCCCGTGCCCTTGAATTCCCCGCCGACCAGGTCAGCAAGACCGCGCCCGGCCAGTGGGTACGCCTGATGTCCCCGATCGCCATTGGCCTCGTTGGGCTGTACCTGGTTCCGGGCATCGTGCTGGCCCTGTTCACCCACGAGCCCGTCGCGGTGCGGTGGGGCGACATCGCCACGCTGGCGCTGATGGCCGCTGTCGTGGTGCTGCTGGCTCGGGTCCACGGCGTGCTGCGGGCCATCCTGCAGCGGTGGATCAACGCTGCCCTGATCCTCGGCGGCGGCATCACGCTGCTGACCATGACCCAGGTGCTGCTCGACGCCACCGCCTTCCACGTGCCGCTCTGGCTCGCAGCCGTGGTCTGCCTGGCTGCCCTGGCCTACTCGGTGATCGGCATGCGTCAAGTGATCGAGACCGAGCAGGACCTGATCATTGACCCCCGCACTCGCCGTCCGAAGAACCCCGCCATCGCGGCGGCGGCCAGTTGGATCTTCGTGATCAGCGCCGTCGGGCTGGGCCTGATCAGCGCGATCCCGCTCTGGATGGCCAGCTGACCAGAAGCAATGGGCGGTCGCTCCGACGTGCGCAATCATCTGCGCACGTCGGGCCGTCACAGGCAGGCGCTGCAGCGCGTGCCCCGGTAGCCACCACGTGGGGGGTCCACTCCGTACGTCGAGGCGCCCAGTGAAAGCCCCTGTCGCCAGGGCGGATCGTCCAATAGTGTGCAATCCATGACCACCGCACTGCTCACCGACCACTACGAGCTCACCATGGTCCGCGCGGCCCTGGGGTCGGGCACGGCCTTTCGCCGTAGCGTCTTCGAGCTCTTCCCCCGCCGCCTGCCCGAAGGCCGCCGCTACGGCGTGGTGGCCGGTGTCGGCCGGATGCTCGACGCGCTGGAGGAGTTCACCTTCGACGACCAGACCGTCGACTGGCTGCTAGACAAGGACGTGGTCAATGCCGAGTGCGCCGACTGGCTGCGTGACTACCGCTTCACCGGCACCATGTGGGGCTATCCCGAAGGTGAGGTCTACTTCCCCGGCTCTCCCCTGCTGCGCGTCGAGGGCAGCTTCGCCGAGGCCTGCGTGCTGGAGACCCTGCTGCTGAGCATCTACAACCACGACTCCGCGATGGCCTCGGCCGCCAGCCGGATGACGGCGATGGCCGAGGGGCGCCCCTGCATCGAGATGGGCTCCCGACGCGCCCACGAGCAGGCCGCCGTCGCCGCCGCCCGCGCCGCCTACATCGCCGGCTTCGCCTCCAGCTCCAATCTGGAGGCCGGCCGGCGCTACGGCGTGCCCACCGGTGGCACCGCCGCCCACTCCTTCACCCTGCTGCACGACTCCGAGCGCGAAGCCTTCCAGGCCCAGCTCGACGCCCTCGGCGAGGACACCACCCTGCTGGTGGACACCTATGACATCGAGGCGGCCGTGCGCACCGGCGTCGAACTGACCAAGGGCCGCCTCGGCGCGATCCGCCTGGACTCCGGAGACCACGCCATGGTCGCCCGGGAGGTGCGCGACCTGCTCGACGACCTCGGCGCCGAGGACACCCGCATCATCGTCACCAGCGACCTCGACGAGTGGCAGATCGCCGCGCTGCGCGGTGCGCCGGTCGACGGCTACGGGGTGGGCACCTCGGTGGTCACCGGCTCCAGCCATCCGACCTGTGGCTTCGTGTACAAGCTGGTGGCCCGCGCCAGCTCCGACGAGCCGGATACCGAGCTGCTTCCCGTGGCCAAGAAGTCGATGAACAAGAACACCGTCGGCGGCCGCAAGTTCGCCATGCGCCGCCTGGACGCCAAGGGCCGCGCCCAGGCCGAGATCGTCGGCATCGGCAACCCGCCGTCCAGCGACGGCGACGACCGGCAGCTGATGGTCGAGCTGGTCCGCGACGGCGTCGTGGTCGGCCGCGAGCCGATCGAGGCCGCCCGGGAGCGCCACGAGCGCTCCCGCGCCGAGCTGCCCAAGGCGGCGCTGCGGGTCAGCAAGGGAGAGCCGGCGATCGCGACCATCATCCTGGACCCCGAGGGCGACGAGGCCTACAACCCCTACCTGCACTCGGCCGTGCCGACCAACATCTGAGGAGGAGCCGTGAGCAACGCACTGGTGGTCGTCGACGTCCAGCTGGACTTCTGCGAAGGCGGATCGCTGGGTGTCGACGGAGGCAACCTGGTGGCCTCCAAGATCGCCTCCCAGCTGACCGACCGGCGGGGCGGCTATGACCACGTGGTGGCCACCCGCGACCACCACATCGACCCGGGCAGCCACGTCAGCGACGAGCCCGACTTCGTCGACTCCTGGCCGCCGCACTGCGTGGTGGGCACTCCCGGCCAGCAATTGCACCCCGACCTGACCGGCATCGACTTCGACGCCATCTTCGACAAGGGCCCCTACGAGGCGGCCTATTCGGGCTTCGAGGGCTCGATCGGGGGCGACGAGGACGGCGAGCGGCTGGCCGACTGGCTACGCTCGCGCGGCGTCACCCGCGTCGACGTGGTAGGCATCGCCACCGACTTCTGCGTGCGCGCCACCGCCCTGGACTCGGCGCGGGAGGGATTCACGACGGGCGTCTTCGCCCAGCTCACCGCGGCGGTCTCGCCCGACCGGGTCCCCGAGGTCTTCGACGAGCTGCGGGCGGCGGGGGTCTCCATCCACTGAGCCAGGCCCTGGCCCACCCCGAACACGACACTGCCCCGGCACCAACAGGTCCCGGGGCAGTGTCGTGTCGTGTCGGCCGCTCAGATGCGGCCGGCCTCCTTGGCGCGGAAGCGTGCCAGGGCGGCCTTGCGTGCCGCCTCGGACTCGCGCGCGATGCCGGCGGCAGCCTCGTCGTCGCGGGTCAGGTTCTCGCCGGTCTCCGGGTCGAAGACGTGCATCTGCGACGGGTCGAAGCAGAACTCGGCCTGGTCACCCTCGCGCAGGAAGGAGCGTGAGTCGAGGTTGACGATCATCTGGTTGCGCATGCCCTCGCCGTCCAGCTCGCGGTCGAGCTCGTTCAGCTTGTCCTTGGCGCGCTCGTCCACCTCCATGGGCAGGTAGGCGTACTGCTCATTGCCCAGCCACTCGGTCTGGTCGGCATCGGCGGTGAAGTGCACCAGGTTGCTGCCCGAGTTCTGCACCGTGGCGTCCTTGATGTGTTCGGGACGCAGGCCACAGATCACGATCTCGCGCCCCTGCAGCTTGGCAGCCAGCTCGGGCGTCGGGGTGACGTCCATGTAGGGCAGGCGCAGCACGCCGTTCTGCACGCGGGCGGGCAGGAAGTTCATCGGCGGGGAGCCAATGAAGCCGGCGACGAACAGGTTGAGCGGCTGCTCGTAGAGCTCGCGCGGCGAGGCACACTGCTGGATGACGCCCTTCTTCAGCACGGTGACACGGTCACCCAGGGTCATGGCCTCGGTCTGGTCGTGGGTGACGTAGATCGTGGTCATGCCCATCCGGCGCTGCAGGCGGGCGATCTCGGTGCGCATCTGGCCGCGCAGCTTGGCGTCCAGGTTGCTCAAGGGCTCGTCGAAGAGGAAGGCCTCGGCCTCGCGCACGATGGCGCGGCCCATGGCCACGCGCTGGCGCTGGCCGCCCGACAGGTTGCCGGGCTTGCGCTGTAGGTGGTCGGTCAGGTCCAGCATCGCCGCGGCATTGTTGACCTTCTCGGTGATCTCGGCCTCGGACAACTTGCCCTTGCCCAGTCGCAGCGGGAAGGCGATGTTCTCGAAGACCGTCAGGTGCGGGTAGAGCGCGTAGTTCTGGAAGACCATCGCCAGGTTGCGGTCGCGCGGGGCCAGCTCGTTGACGCGCTTGCCGTCGATGAGCATGTCGCCGGAGGTGATGTCCTCCAGGCCGACGACCATGCGCAGCAGGGTCGACTTGCCACAGCCGGAGGGCCCGACGAGGATCATGAACTCGCCGTCGGCGATGTCGATGCTGACGTCGTTGACGGCCGGGAAGCCGTCGCCGTACTTCTTGACGATGTTGTTGAGTGTGATGCTTGCCATTTCTAGCTCCTGTTGTGTCGCGGAGGGCCTCAGCCCTTGACCGCGCCCGAGGTGAGGCCCGAGACGATCTGGCGCTGGAAGACGAGCACCAGGATCACGACGGGGATGGTGACGACGACGGCGGCGGCGCTGATGGCACCGGTGGGCTGGACGAACTGGCTGGCGCCGGTGAAGAAGGCCAGCGCGGCGGGCACGGTGCGGGCGTGCTCACTGGTCAGGTTCGAGGCGAAGACGAAGTCGTTCCAGGCGGTGAAGAAGACGATGATCGCGGTGGTGAAGACACCGGGGGCCGCCAGCGGGGCGATGACCTTGCGGAAGGCCTCCCAGTTGGTGGCGCCGTCCACCTGGGCGGCCTGCTCCATCTCCCACGGGATCTGCTGGAAGAAGGCCGACAGGGTCCAGATGCTCAGCGGCAGCGTCAGGGCCAGGTAGGGCAGGACCAGGCCGGGGATGGTGTCGAACAGGCCGACCTGGCGCCACAGGTTGAACAGCGGCGTCACCATGGCGATCACCGGGAAGAAGCTCACCGCCAGGGCGGTGGTCAGGATCATCTTCTTGCCGGGGAAGTCCAGCCGGGCGATGGCATAGGCGCAGAAGGTGGCCAGCACCACCGAGATCAGGGTCGCGGTGAGGCAGACGATGACCGAGTTCCACAGCGCCGGCATGAACAGGTCCTTGGCACCGCCGGTGAAGATCAGCCGGTAGTTGTCGAGGGTCGGCTCCTTGGGCCAGAAGTTGCCGAACATGTTCTTGCTGGAGTCGGCCAGTGCCGCGTCGCTCTTGAGCGAGGTGGCCAGGATCCAGACCAGCGGGATGAGGGTCCACAGCATGATGGGGATCGAGCCGATGCCCATCCACAGCTTGGCCTTGGGCGAGATGTTGGTTTCCATGTCAGTTCCTTCCCCCGGCCAGGTCGACATTGAAGCCCTTCACGAAGAGGGCTGCGATACCGAGCACGCACAGGAAGAGGATCACGGCCAGGCAGGCGCCCATGCCGATCTCCACGCGGCTGATCGTCTCGTTGGCCACCAGCATCGACAGGGTCATCGTGTCGTTGGCGCCACCGGTCATGACGTAGGGGTTGTCGTAGATGCGGAAGGCATCCAGGGTGCGGAAGAGGGTCGCAACCATGATCGAGGCCTTCATGTTGGGCAGCACGACGCGGCGCATCTTCTGCCACCAGGTGGCACCGTCGACGACGGCCGCCTCCTCCATGGCTCCGTCGATCTGCGCCAGGCCCGCCAGCAGCAGCAGCGACATGAAGGGCGTGGTCTTCCAGATCTCCGACAGGCAGATGATCGCCAGCGAGCTCCAGGTGCCGCCGAACCAGTTGTAGTTCAGGTCGAAGGCGCCGAAGCTCAGCGTGTGCAGCCAGTGGTTGATGAAGCCGGTGTCGAACTGGGCGGCGTACTTCCAGCTGAAGGCCGAGACCACCGTGATGATGGCATAGGGGATCAGCACGACGGTGCGCAGCGTGCGACGCGGGATGACGATCTTGTTCATCACCAGGGCGATGATGAAGCCGAGCACCAGCTCGAAGACCAGGGTGATGACGGTGATCGCCACCGTGATGCCCATGGCCTTCCAGAACAGGTTGTCGGTCAGGGCCGTCACGTAGTTGTTGAGCCCGACGAACTTGCGTCCGGCGGGGTCGGTGAGCCGGTACTGGAAGAGGGAGAGCCAGATGGCGTTGAGGATGGGCCACATGGTCACCAGGACCATGACGACGAAGGCGGGTCCGGCCAGCATCCAGCCGAGCTTGCGCTCCTCCTTGGCACGGTCGGACAGGACAGGCTTGCGCGCCTTGCCGGCGGCATTGGGTGCGATGGTGCTCACAGCAGCGCATCTCCCTTCAGGACGTCCATGATGAACTGCTGGGCCTCGGCGGGCGTCTG
>NZ_JBHWOO010000036.1:0-7997 GCF_043424415.1 Luteococcus sp.
CCTGTGCCGGCGCCAAAGCCGGTCCGCGGGCGCCACCGCAGCCAGAGTCTCATAGGCTGTGCAGTGAGAAGTTCGACCCAGCGAGCTGGCGTCTCGACGCCAGGGAGGATGCACCGATGCCCCACCCAGTCACCCCGGCCGCGTTCAGCGCCGCCCAGGCGCCCGTCGCACTGACCAGCGTCCATCCCGCCGAGGACGGATGGATGGGCCGCTTCCAGCGCCGCAACCACGAGGCAACGCTGCCGCACGTGATCGCGAAGCTGCAGGAGACCTCCATGCAGAACCTGCGCAATGTGCGCGACGGCGTCAAGGCCGACCACATTGGCCCCAACAACTCCGACTCCGAGATCTACAAGGTCGTCGAGGCCATCGCCTGGGAGAACGTGCGCCACGGCGAGCTGGACTTCACCGACTTCGTCGACGAGGTGGTCGAGCTGGCTGGCGCCGTCCAGCAGGAGGACGGCTACCTCAACTCGTGGGGACAGGCCCAGCCCGACTACGAGCACTTCAGCGACCAGGCGATGGGCGACGAGCTGTTCACCGGTTCACACCTGGTGAAGGCCTCCATCACGCTGGCCCGCACCGGCCGCACCGACCTGCTGGAGATTGCCCGCAAGTGGGCCGACCTGGTGGTGGAGCGCTTCGGCCCCGGCAAGGAGGGCTACGACGGCCACCCCGGTATCGAGGGCGCGCTGGTCGAATTCTATCGCGAGACCGGGGAGAAGAAGTACCTGGAGACAGCCAAGGCGCTGCTGGACCGTCGTGGCCAGAACCGCCTGCGCTACGGCGCCCTGCCGTCGAGCTTCTTCCAGGACCACGAGAGCGTCCGCGACGCCCATGAGGCCCTGGGCCACGCCCGCCGCCAGCGCTACCTGGACTCCAGCTGCGCCGACATCCTGGCCGAGTACCCCGACGACACCGAGCTGCACAAGGCCCTGGTCGCCCGCTGGGACAGCGCCCATCTCTCGAAGACCTACATCACCGGCGGACTGGGTTCCCGCCACTACGACGAGAGCTTCGGCGCCCCTTACGAGCTGCCGCCCTCGCGCGCCTATGCCGAGACCTGCGCCAGCATCGCCGACGTCTCGGCCAACCACCGCATGCTGCTGCTCACCGGCGACGCCCGCTATGCCGCCGCCATCGAGCGCGTGCTGTACAACGCGCTGGCCGTGGGCGTGAGCGAGGACGGCACCCGCTTCTTCAGCTCCAACCCGCTGCAGGTGCGCAGCCGCCAGCGTGACGAGGACAACAACCGCATCGAGCGCGCCGAGTGGCTCAACCACTCCTGCTGCCCCACCAGTCTCGTGCGGCTGGCCGCCAGCATGGGCACCTATGTTGCGACCACCTCGGGCGCGACGCTGTCGATCCAGCAGTGGGTGCCCGGCACCATCGACCTGCCCGAACAGGTCGGCGAGGGCCACCTCGTGGTGGAGACCGGCTACCCGGCCAGCGGCCGCGTCACGGTCCGCCTGGAGGGCGAGGCCCGTCCCGGTGCCCGCCTGCGGATGCGGGTGCCCGCCTGGTGCGAGAAGCACTCGATGAGCGGCCGCAAGGCGCTGGTGGTGGACGGCTACATCGACCGTCCGCTGGTGGCGGGCTTCGAGGAAACCCTCGACTTCCACATGGAGCCCCGCTTCGTCTACGCCCACCCGCGCGTCGACGCGGCCCGTGGCTGCCGTGCGCTGCTGCGGGGACCGGTGGTCTACTGCGCCGAGGGCGTCGACAACCCACAGATCGAGAACCTGGTCTTCCACACCGAGGCCCAGGTGCAGGAGGCGGCCGAGGGCGAGCTGCCGAAGATCACGGTGCCGGCGAGCTTCCGCAAGAAGCCGCAGGCGCTGTACTCGCACACCATGGTGGCGGTGACACCCGAGGTTCGCGAGACCACCCTGGTGCCCTACTCCCAGTGGGGCAACCGCGGCAACAGCCCGATGCGCGTCTGGCTGCCGACGATCTGATCGTCTGGCTGACCAGCCGGCTCGGGCCGTTGGTCTGGCCCGCAGACTTGCGCAGACGGACCCAGGGGCCAGTGCAGAGGAGTCCTGCACTGGCCCCTGGGCCGTTCGTGGATCGCTTCCTGCTCTGCTCAGGGCTCGTCTAGCGGGACGACCGCCATCGGCACCGGGATGCTCGCCTGGGCACGTGCCACCAGCGCCCCGAGGAGGGGGGCCTGGCGCCCCGGTGCGAGCCTGGAGGCACCTACCACCGCGATACTGTCTGGCTTCCAGTCGACCTGGTCGATGACGTCGCCCAAACTGTCACCGTGGGTGACCACCACACTCACCCCGGCCACCCCGGCCGCCTTCTGTCGCGCCTCCTCGAGGGCCTCGGCCGCGTGCTGGCGCGCCTGCTCAGGCAGCTTGCGGTCGCGACGGGCCTTCACCCCGGATCGTGGACACGGTGGTGGTTGATTACGCTGCGGTTGGCAGCGGAGCGGCCCGGAGGGCCTCGTAAGTGTTCGGGGACAGGTATCCGCACCAAGAGTGGCGTCGTCGGGTGTTGTAGCGCACGAGCCAGCGAAAGTGAAGCGCCCCAGGTTCTCTGCCGCTCCTATACGGGTTGGGGCTCTCGGGTGAGCGCTTCGTAATGGGCGGCCTCGCGGGCGGCGCCGTCGTTCAGTTCGACGGTCACCCGCGGCGCCCCATAGGCCGGGTCCCCACCAGCTTTCGGGTCCTGCACGGCGCGGATCCGTGCAGCCAGGACAGCGTCGTCCTCAGCGCGCTGCTGACGGGCCGGGCCGGCTTTCTGCCAGGCATAGAATGAGGAGCGGGACAGCTCCAACACCTGGCACAACCGCTTCACCTGGTAGGTGGTCTGGTGGTCGGCGACGAACCAGAAGCGGTTGGCCAGCTCGTCTCCCCGGCGAAATACTTGGCCGCCTTGCCCAGGATGTCGCGCTCGGTCTCCACCCTGGCCTTGTCCGCCCGCAACCGGGCATTCTCGGCCTCCAGCCGGGCAATCCGAGTCGCCGTCGACTCACCAGCAGTGGGTTTGACGGTGACGGGCTCCTCGCCAGATCTCACGCCGTTGACCAAGTCCTTGACCCACAACGACAGGGTCCCGCGGGAGACGCCCAGCTCCCCAGCGATCTGCTTCAGCGTCGCGCCGGGCGTGGTCTCGTACAAGTCAACGGCCTGCGGACGAAACTCCATCGAGTAGAACTTCTGGGCCATGGTGATGATCATCTCGCTTCCTCCAGCCCATGCTGGATTCCACGTGTCCACAACCCGGGGTCAAGGCCCCCTTGGCGCTGCCGAAGGGCGGCGCAGAGGCCAGTTCCAGTTCCGCCAGATCACTGGCCATCACATGGCCGGTCATTGCCGTGGCAATGACATCGATCCGCTTGTCAACACCCTTGGGCCCACGCCCTGGGCTCCGAGGATCGCGTCGGTGTAGGGGTCGACGAGCAGTTTCAGCGCCATCTGTGTGGCGCCGGGGTAGTAGCCGGCATGGTCGGTCGGATGGGTGTGGATCGCGCGGTAGGGGCGCCTGCGGCACGCAGGCGCTTCTCATTCCAGCCGACGGTGGCCGCCTGTAGACCGAACAGGTCCACGATTGCGGTGCCGAGCACCGGACGGTCGCCGATCTCGCGGCCCATGATGCGGTCGGCGATCCGATGTCCCTGCAGGTTCGCCGTCTGGGCCAGCGGCACCAGGACCAAGCACCCATCGACGGCGTCATGCTTGGCCACGGCGTCACCGGCCGCGTAGATGTGCGGATTGCGCGTGGTGAGGTTCCGGTCGACGACGATCCCGCCATTGGGTGCGCACTCCAGGCCGCATCACGGGCGAGCTGCGAGTCAGGGCGCACCCCGATGGCGGCCACCACCAGGTCGGCATCCAGGATCGACTGGTCGGCGAGGGTCACGTCGTGGTCACCGATGGCGGTGACCGCGCACCCCAGGTGCAGGTCGACCCCGGCCGAGCGCAGCGCGTCGCGCAGGTGTGGCCATCTCGGGGTCGAGCGGTGCCAGGACTTGGTCGGTGGCCTCCACCAGCGCCATCTGCAGGCCCTTGCGAACGAGGTTCTCGGCGACCTCGAGACCGATGAAACCGCCGCCGGTCACCGCGTCGGTGCGGGCCTGCTGGGCGGCGGCAGCGAGCGCATCGGCGTCCTCGACATTGCGCAGGGTCAGTGCCCACTCGATGCCGGGGATCGACGGACCCACCGGTGTGGCACAGGGCGCCAGCACCAGCCGGTCGTAGTGCAGACGCCGGGCGGCGCCAGTGGCCAGGTCGGTGACGGTGACGGTGTGAGCTGTGCGGTCGATGGCCTCGGCGCGGGTGTTGACCAGTACGTCGATGTTGAAGCGGGCCTTGATGGCCTCGGGCGTCTGCAGCAGCAGGGCATCACGGTCGGTGATCACACCACCCACGTAGTAGGGCAGACCGCAGTCGGCGAGCGGAGGAGATGTGGCCCGACTTCGCCACGACGGTCATGGAGGCCTGCTCGTCGAAACGCCGCAGGCGGGCGGCGGCCGACATGCCGGCGGCGACGCCGCCGATGATCACGATGTCCATGGGACTTCCTTTCCGGAGGATGTCAGGGGGTGGCCGGGCGGGCTCAGCGGCCCAGACGACGCCGGGCACCCGGGCGGTGACGCCCGACCCAGACCCGGCCGTCGGCGCCCGTGGTGAACACGCGGCCACTGGGCGTGGGTATCGCGCTGTCCAGCTCGGCCCACAACTGGCCGACCAGGTGGTCGAGCTCACGTCGCGTCTGGTCGATCTGGTCGCGCAGCGCGAAGATTGAGGCCACCTGCGCGACGGGCATCCCGGCGTGCTGCACCATGTTGCGCGCCTGGCGCAGCCGGGCCACGTCGGCCCGGCCGTAGACGGGCTGGCCGGCCATGTCCTGGCCGGGATGCACGATCCCGGCCCGGGCGAAGGCATCCAGGGTGCGCGGGTGGATCCCGGTCAGGTGCACCACCTGGATGGTGGTGAACACGACGTTGTCACGCCGCTCGTGGTTGTTGCTGGTCATGGTCATTCCCTTCCCAGAATCGAGGCGCGCGGGTTGGTCTCACCCATCGCGCGGGCGAAGTCTCGGATGGCCTGCTTGGCCTGGTCATTCACGCTGCTCGGCATCTGCACCTGCAGGGTCACCAGCAGGTCACCGGTGCCGGCCTTGGTCTTCACGCCCTTGCCGCGCACCCGCAGCGTGCGGCCGTTGGGCGTGCACTCGGCCACGCGCACCGTCACCCGTCCACCGTCGAGGGTGGGCACCTCGATGTCGGCGCCCAGGATCAGCTCGTCGACGGTGACCGGCACGTCGAGGGTCAGGTCACGGCCCTTGCGGCCGAACAGCCGGTGCGGGGTGACGTGGACGCGCACCAGCAGGTCGCCGGCAGGTCCGCCGTTGACGCCGGTCGAACCCTTGCCCTTGATCCGGATGGTCTGCCCGTCGTCGACGCCGGCCGGGATGCGTACCTTCATCGTCCGCGACTGCGGCACCCGGGCGGTGCCACCGCACGAGCCGCACACCTGCGGCGGGTTGCCCGAGGTGATGCCGGCCCCGCCACAGGCCGTGCACGGCACCTGCGAGACCAGCTGCATCGACACCATCGTGCCGGCCACGGCCTCCTCGAAGCCGATGGTCACCTCACCCTCGATGTCGGCACCCTGGCGCGGGCCCTGCGGGCGGCGCCCACCGAAGCCACCGCCCTGGCCGAACAGGCCACCCAGGATGTCCTCGTAGCCGCCACCCTGGCCGAACAGGTGCTCGGCCGAGCCACCCGTGGAGTAGCTGTAGGTGAAGGGCCCACCACCGCCCTGGCCGTACTGGTCTCCGGCACCCGGGAAACCCGCACCGTACTGGCCGGCGCCGGATCCGTAGCCGAAACCGCCGTTGGCGACCATCTCGCGGATCTCGTCGTACTCGCGGCGCGAGTCGGGGTTGGACAGCACCGAGTTGGCCTCGGAGACCTCCTTGAAGCGGGCCTCCGCCGCAGCGTCACCGGGGTGCTGGTCGGGGTGGTTCTCGCGGGCCAGCTTGCGAAAGGCCTTCTTGATGTCCTTGTCAGAAGCGTCCTTGGAGACCCCGAGCACCTTGTAGAAGTCCTTGTCGACCCAGTCCTGGGCGCTCATCAGCGGTCCTCCTGTCCCGTCAGGTCATCGTGGGTGGTGGCCTCGGGATCGGGGTCACTGACCGCGACCCGGGCGGGGCGCAGCACCTTGTCATCGATGCGGTGGCCGGGCTGCATCACCTGCGAGACACAGGTCTGGGTGGCGCCGGGCAAGGGCTGCTGCATCAGCGCCTCGTGCAGGGCCGGGTCGAAGGCGTCACCGACCTCACCGAAGCTGGTCATGCCGTGACGGGTGGTGAGGGCCAGCACCTGGTCGGCCAGCACCTTCACCGGTCCGTCCAGCTGGCCGTGCTCGTCGGCCAAGCGGATAGCGTCGAGCACCGGCAGCAGCTCACCGAGCACCTTCTCGACACCGCCCCGCCGCGCCAGGTCGCGGTCGCGGTCTACGCGCTTCTTGTAGTTGACGTACTCGGCCTGCAGCCGCTGCAAGTCCTCGGTGCGCTCGGCCAGGCGACCTTTCAGCTCGGCCACCTGCGCGCGCAGCGCCTCGACCTGCGCGGCAGCGTCGAGCTCCTCAGCGGTCGTGCTCTGCTGACCGGTCGTGGTGGTCACGTCGTCTGCGCTCATCTGTTTTCCTCATGTCTGGTGGGTGGCAGCACCTGGCGGGTAGGCACTGCTGCGAATGGCCCATGGCCCCGCGAAGCGCCCGCAGGGGGGGTGCTGCGGGCCGATCGCGTGGCCACCGCCCGGGACGGGTGGGGCCGCGAGGCGACCCCACCCGGCGGATCACTTGTCGTCGACGATCTCCGCGTCGACCACGTCGTCGTCCGAACCACCGGCATCGGCCGGGGAGGCCTGCTCCTGGGCCTGCTCCTGGGCCTGCGCCTGACTGGCCGCATAGACGGCCTGGCCCATGGCGGCGGCCTTGGTGTTCAGGTCCTCCATCGCGGCCTTGACCTCGGAGTCGTTGTCGGTGCCCTTCAGGGCCTCCTTCAGCTTCTCCAGGGCCTCGACGACCGGGGCCTTGACCTCGTCACCGATGCTGTCGGCGTCGGCCAGCAGCTTCTCGGTGCGGAAGGCCAGGGCATCGGCCTCATTGCGCATCTCGACGGCCTCACGGCGCTTGCGGTCCTCCTCGGCGTGCGCCTCAGCGTCACGGACCATCCGGTCGATGTCCTCCTTGCCCAGCGCCGAACCACCGGTGACGGTCATCGACTGCTCCTTGCCCGTGGCCAGGTCCTTGGCGTGCACGTGCACGATGCCGTTCGCGTCGATGTCGAAGGTGACCTCGACCTGCGGCACGCCACGCGGGGCGGGCATCAGGCCGGTCAGCTCGAAGTTGCCGAGCGACTTGTTGTCGCGGGCGAACTCGCGCTCACCCTGATAGACCTGCACCATCACCGACGGCTGGTTGTCCTCGGCGGTGGTGAAGACCTCCGAGCGCTTCGTCGGGATCGTCGTGTTGCGCTCGATGATCTTGGTCATCACACCACCCTTGGTCTCCAGGCCCAGGCTCAGCGGGGTCACGTCAAGCAGCAGTACGTCCTTCACCTCACCCTTCAGCACACCGGCCTGCAGAGAGGCACCCAGCGCGACGACCTCGTCTGGGTTGACACCCTTGTGCGGCTCCTTGCCGGACAGCTCCTTCACCAGGTCCGCGACGGCGGGCATGCGGGTGGAGCCACCCACCAGGATGACCTGGTCGATCTTGTCGACCGAGGTGTTGGCATCCTTGATCACGGCATTGAAGGGCACCTTGCAGCGGTCCAGCAGGTCCTGGGTCATGCGCTGGAACTCGGAGCGGGTGAGCTTCTCGTCCAGGTGCAGCGGGCCCTCGGCGCCGGCGGTGATGTAGGGCAGGTTGATGCTGGTCTCCTGGGAGGAGGACAGCTCGATCTTGGCGCGCTCGGCAGCCTCCTGCAGACGCTGGGAAGCCATCTTGTCCTTGGACAGGTCAATGCCGTTCTTGTTC
>NZ_JBHWOO010000037.1:0-9945 GCF_043424415.1 Luteococcus sp.
CTGGGCCGCTTCGACGGCACCGCCCTGTACGAGCACGCCGACCCGCGCCAGGGCGAGCACATGGACTGGGGCACCTACATCTTCAACTACGGCCGCAACGAGGTGAAGAGCTTCCTGGTCAGCAATGCGCTGTACTGGATCAGCGAATTCCACATCGACGGCCTGCGCGTCGACGCCGTCGCCTCGATGCTCTACCTGGACTACTCCCGCGAAGAGGGCCAGTGGGTGCCCAATGTCTACGGTGGCCGTGAGAACCTCGAGGCGATCGACTTCCTGAAGTACACCAACAAGCACCTCTACGAGCGCCACCCGGGTGTGTTGATGATCGCCGAGGAGTCCACGAGCTTCCCCGGTGTGACCCGTCCGGTGCACCACGACGGCCTGGGCTTCGGCTTCAAGTGGAACATGGGCTGGATGAACGACTCCCTGCGCTATGTGGAGGCCGACCCGTTCAACCGCCAGTACAACCACCACCTGATGACCTTCGCGATGGTCTACGCCTACTCGGAGAACTTCGTGCTGCCGATCAGCCACGACGAGGTCGTGCACGGCAAGGGTTCGATGCTGGAGAAGGTGCCCCAGGACGACTGGCGCAAGTTCGCGACGCTGCGCACCTTCTACTCCTTCATGTGGTCCTTCCCGGGCAAGCAGCTCATCTTCATGGGCCAGGAGTTCGCGCAGCGCAGCGAGTTCAGCGAGTCCCGCGGGCTGGACTGGTGGACGGCCGACATGTGGGGCCACGGCGGTCTCAAGCGCATGTTCAAGGACATGAACGAGATCTACCGCTGCGAGCCGGCCTTCTACGAGCTGGACAATGATCCGGCAGGCTTCGACTGGGTGGTGGCCGACGACGCCCAGGGAAATGTCTTCGCCTGGGTCCGCAAGGACTCGAAGGGCTCGATGGTGGCCTGCCTGTTCAACTTCTCGCCCAACCCGCACACCACCTACGGCATCTCGCTGCCGAAGCCCGGTGTGTGGCGCGAGGTCCTGAACACCGATGCCCCCGTCTACGACGGCGACGGGAACTACGGCAACTACGGCCAGGTCATCGCCCGCAGCGGTGCCGCACCGTGGGGTGACGGCGCCGGTGCGACGGTCTGCATCCCGCCGCTGGGTGCCATCTGGCTCAAGTACGACCCCGAGGCGACCGCGCAGCTGCCCGGCGACACCGGGATCGCCTGAGCCATGGCCGAGGAGTTCACGGTCACGGTCGAGGTCAACGACGGGGTCGGCGTCATCGGCTGGAATGGTGCCGTCGATCCCGAGACCTTGGCCAAGGCCGTGAGCCTCGCCGCCGACGACGTGCTGCTCGGCCATGAGGTGCGCCGGGTGGAGGTCGCCATCCCTGCCACCGACGTGATGGCCCGCACTGCGCTGCACCGCGCCGGTTTCCGGCGCGAGGGCGTGCGACGCCACGGCATGGGCCTTGCCGATGGCGTCTTCGTGGACGTGCTGCTCTACGCCCGTCTGGCCGGTGACGTGGTCTATGGCCCGATGGGCTTCAGTTCGGTGATGGAGACGGTGCTTCCCACCAAGCGCCTGATCGGCCACGTCGTGCTGCGCAACCAGCTCGGTCAGGTGCTGCTGCAGGAGACCACCTACAAGGAGGACTGGGAGCTGCCCGGTGGTGTCGTGGAGCCGGGCGAGCCGCCGCGGGTGGGGGCCGAGCGCGAGGTGCTGGAGGAGCTGGGGCTGCACGTGCAGCTGGGCTCCCCTGTCCTGGTCGACTGGATGCCCCCGAGCCTGGGCTGGAGTGACGCGCTGGAGTTCATCTACGACGCCGGCGTGCTCTCCGACGAGCAGGTGGCCTCGCTGGTCCCCGAGGCGCGCGAGATCAAGGCGCTGCACTGGGTCGATCCCGCCGAGGTCGTCTCTCGCGTCTCCGAGATCTCGGGCCGACGGCTCAGTCTGGTGCTGGGCGGCTTCACCGGCTTCAGCGAGGACGGCGTCGCGATCGGGTGAGCGACCCGGGATCCACACCCCGCCGGGCGACGGTCAGGTGCAGATCCCGGGCCTTGACGTGCTCGATCACGTGACGTCACTGCTCAGTGGCGCAGACACTCACCGGGCTTGGTGACCAGGCTGGCTCCCTTGAGGTTGGCGCCGGACACCCACGTGCGATCGCTGGTGTAGAACCACTTGCCCGTCAGGCCCTTGGACACGCCGCACCGCAGCGTGAGCACAGTGCCCTTCTTGGCGACGCGCACCTTCGCGTCGCTCGTGCTGGGTGCTCGACGCATCCACTGGTCGGCGGTCAGCGTCGCTTTCACGACGCCGGTACCGGTGCACTGGGGCACCGATGTCTTCGTGGCGATGTAGCGGCCCGAGACGTAGATCGCACCTTCGCCGGGGAGCTGGTACCAGGTGGAGTTGCCGCCGACGGACTGACCGGTCACCTTGCACAGCAGGGTGAGCTTCTTGCCCTTGGCAAAGGTGCCATAGCTGGTGGAGTCAGTGGAAGGCACCTCGCGAACGCTCAGCCGGCTGGCAGTGACGACCCCCGTGGGGTACGTGTCCGCGGCCGCGGCGGAAGGGGCGCTCACGGCGAGCCCGGCGCCGGCAGCCATGGTGCCGGCGAGGATGAGGGTGGGGATACGGCGGGTGGTGGCAGTCATCGGTCTACCTTTCGTCGTGGGCCCCGGGGGGGGTTGGGGCCTCACCGTGCATACGTGCCAGGCAGGGGGCTGGTTGCGTGCTGTGGCTGGACTGCTTTGGAGCCCAGGGGTCGGTCCTTGGCTGGCAGGTTGCTGCCGCTACTCTCCCGTCGTGGACCTCATCGACATCGTGAAGCAGACCGCGCCCTACCTGGAGAGCTGGCTGGAGCGCCAGCGCGACTTCTCGCACACGCCTGGGGTCCAGGTGGCCATCCGGGTGGGCGACGAGCTGGGCGCCAGCTTCGCCCTGGGCAGCTCGAACCTGCGCACCGGCGCGGGCCTGACCACTGCGCACCTGTTCCACATCGCCTCGCACTCCAAGACCTTCACCGCGACTGCCGTGATGCAGCTGGTGGAGGCCGGTCGGCTGCGGCTCGACGATGCCGTGGAGCAGTGGATCGAGGAGCTGGCCGGCAGCCCGATGGCGCGCGTCACGGTGCGCGAACTGCTGGGACACCAGTCCGGCGTGAACCGTGACGGTTCCGACTCCGACTACTGGCAGCTTGACGGCGACTTCCCCGACCGTGACGGGGTGCTCGCCTTCGCCCGCGAGCAGGCCGTCTTCGAGCCCAACCAGCACTTCAAGTACTCCAACATCGGCTATTCGCTGCTGGGGCTGGTGAGCGAGGCGGTCAGTGGCCAGTCCTACAAGGACTATGTCATCGAGCACATCGTCGATCCGCTGGGGCTGGTCAGCACAGGGCCGGAGGTTCCGGCAGGGCGACGCGGTGAACTCGCGGGTGCGCACGGCATCCGCCTCGATGCAGCCGACGAGCGGGCCGTCATCGACGACGTGCCCAGCAATGCCGAGGCGGCCGCCACCGGCTTCTACTCCACCGCCGAGGAGGTGACCCGCTACCTCGCCTGCCATTCCTTCAGCCGTGACGAGCTGCTCAGTGATGCGTCGAAGCGGCTGATGCAGCGCCGCGAGTCACGCATCACCCGCGGCGGGGAGCGCTTCTACGGGCTCGGCTTCCAGATGGTGGAGGTCAACGGCCGGATGCTCGTCGGTCACTCGGGCGGCTGGCCCGGGCACATCACGCAGAGCTGGCTCGACGCGGAGTCAGGCCTGTGTGTGAGCGTGCTCACCAACACCCTGGGCGGCCCGGCCAGCCAGTGGGCGACGCAGATCGTGCGCCTGCTGGACCGCATCGTCGAGGCCGAGGGGCCCGGGCCCGCCGAGGTTCCCGAGGGCATCGACCCGACATCCTTCACCGGCCGCTACTGCTGCCTGTGGGGCATCGAGGACATCGCCCTGCTCGGCACCCGGCTCTACGCCATCCCCGCCTCCAGCACCACGCCTCACGAGGACGCCAGCGTGCTCAAGGTGGTGGACGACTGCACCCTGCGCGCAGAGCCCGAGGACTCCTACGGCGCCACCGGTGAGGACTACCTGTTCACCCGTGACGCCCACGGCCGGGTTCGGTCGGTGCGCCAGGGCGGCATGACCAGCTGGCCGGAGGAGGCCTGGCGGGAGCGTCACTGAGCCTGAGGTTTCCTGGTCCAACCGATCCGCACCTCGGAGGAGTTGTCGCTGAAGGCCTCGTCGGTCTCGAAGTTGCCCAGCTGGAGGCATCCTGTCGCCGTGTGTTCGACTCCGGCAAGGCTGGCCGTCAGGGAGGCCGCGCCCCGCTCGCAGTGACCATTGCTCATCCAGTGGAGGCTCAGGAAGACCAGGCCGCGGGGGATGACCTCAGTGTCGATCCGGGACGGTTGCCACAGGAGTTCCAGCGGGATTTGCACCCCCTCGGCATCCCGGGCTGTCAGCGACACTCGGGCAGGCACCGACACGGGTCTGTTCGCGCAGTTGCGCACCGCCAGGGTCAGGTATCGGTGCCCGAGGCCGGTCTCGACGGCGGACCATCCCAGCACGAGGCCCCCGTCGGCAGCCCCACACTGCGGGGGCCACTCCCCTGCCACCTGCTGGTCGACCCCTTGCCGGCCTGAGGGCGTCGGCGAGACCACGGGCATGCTTGGCCGGCGGTCATCCTTCGGGACGGCCGCCAACGGCTCCTGCACCTGCCCGCAAGCTGTCAGCACGAGGGCGCCGAGAAGACTGGTGACCAGTCCCCGGCGCCCTCGCACGTCATCGCCCGATCAGGCGAACAGCGCCGTCGACAGCTGACGACGTGCCTTGAGCACGGTCGGCTCGGTCTTGCCGACGACGTCGAAGAGTTCCAGCAGGCGCATCCGGGCGGCCTCGCGCTCGTCCTCGCGGGTCTCGCGGATGATCTGCAGCAGCCGGTCGAAGGCGGCCTTCGGGTCGCCGTTGATGAGCTCGAGGTCGGCCGCATCCATCTGCACGGCCCAGTTGGTCGGTTCCGCCAGCGCGGTGTCCACGATCTTCTGCGGATCGAAACTGGTGGAGCGCAGCAGCAGCTTGGCCTGCGCCAGGCCCTGGGTTGCCTCGGCATCGGCGGGACTCTGGTCGAGCACCTTCTGGAACTCCTCGACGGCAACCTGGTAGTCGCCCTTCTCGAGGGCGGCGTCGGCGGCGGCGAAGCGGGGATCGGCCTTCGGCTGCTCGTCCCCGCCCTCGGCGGGCTGGGCGGGCCCGACGGGCTGGGCGCGCCCCGTCAGGCCATTGGCGACGGCCACCTGGGCCACCTGGTCGAGGTAGGCCCGCACCTCGTCGGCGGGCTTGGTGCCCTGGAAGAGCGGCATCAGTTGTCCGCCGATGACGGCCACGACGGTGGGCACCGACTGCACGCCGAGTGCCTGCGCGATGCGGCTCTCGGCATCGATGTTGACCCGGGCGAGCAGCCAGCGGCCGCCGGCCTGGTTGGTGGCCTCGATCAGGACGTCGGACAGCTCCTGGGCATTGGCGCGGGGCGAGTACAGCTCCATGATCACCGGGTGGGTGGCCGACTTCTGCACCACGGCGTCGAAGTCCTGCTCGCCCACCTGCTGGACGAAGCTGCCACCGGCGGCTCCGGTGGAGGTGGGGCCGCCGTGGGAGGCGGCCGGCTGCTGGGCGGCCAGGCTCGACAGGTCGACGGCGCCGGGACGGTTGAAGCTCTCGGAAGTCATGCCCCCAATTCTTCCACGCCCGGCGCACGACCAATTCCCGGCTCGACTGTCTTCGTCACCGGGTTCGCGGCAGGATGGGGTCATGGCACATGAACGCGCTGGGCAGGTGGCCCAGGAACAAGACCTGATCAACGTCGACGAGGTCCTCAAGGCCTACTACGACATCACCCCCGACCCGAGCACTGTGGACCAGCAGGTCGTCTTCGGCACCTCCGGGCACCGCGGTTCCAGCCTGGACGGCAAGTTCAACGAGCTGCACATCGCCGCCACCACGCAGGCAATCGTCGAGTACCGCGCCGAGCAGGGCACCAGCGGTCCGCTGTTCATCGGCAAGGACACCCACGCCCTGAGCCTCCCGGCCTGGAAGACCGCCATCGAGGTCCTCGTGGCCAATGGCGTCGAGGTGCGCGCCGAGAACGAGGACGAGTACACCCCCACCCCCGCGGTGAGCCGGGCCATCATCGTCCACAACCGCGACACCGACGGCGCGCTGGCCGACGGCATCGTCGTCACCCCCAGCCACAATCCGCCCCGCGACGGCGGCTTCAAGTACAACCCGCCGAACGGCGGCCCCGCCGGCACCGACGCCACCGGCTGGATCGCCGACCGCGCCAATGAGCTGATGCGTGACCCGTCGGGCATCAAGAAGGTGGCCCACGACGAGGCCGAGGGCAAGGTGACCCGCTTCGACTACCGCACCGCCTACTGCGAGGACCTGGTCAACGTCATCGACCTGGAGGCCATCAAGAAGGCAGGCGTGCGGATCGGCGCCGACCCGATGGGCGGCGCGGCGGTGCAGTACTGGCAGTACCTCGCCGAGAAGTCGGGCCTGGACCTGACCGTCGTCAACCCCGAGGTGGATCCCACCTGGCGCTTCATGACGCTGGACACCGACGGCAAGATCCGCATGGACTGCTCCAGCCCCGACGCGATGGCCAGCCTCATCCAGCAGCGCGAGAAGTTCGACATCTCCACCGGCAATGACGCCGACTCCGACCGTCACGGCATCGTCACGCCCGATGCCGGCCTGATGAACCCGAACCACTATCTCGCTGTGGCGATCCAGTACCTGTTCACCCACCGTCCCGGATGGGGCGAGGGTGCCCGTGTCGGCAAGACGCTGGTCTCCAGCTCCATGATCGACAAGGTCGCCGCCGAGATCGGCCGTGAGCTGGTCGAGGTGCCGGTCGGCTTCAAGTGGTTCGTCCCCGGCCTGATCTCGGGCGACATGGGCTTCGGCGGCGAGGAGTCGGCCGGTGCCAGCTTCCTCACCCTCGACGGCCGGACCTGGACCACCGACAAGGACGGCCTGATCCTCGACCTGCTGGCCAGCGAGATCCTCGCCGTCACCGGCAAGACCCCCAGCCAGCACTACGCGGAGCTGGAGGCCAAGTACGGCAAGAGCTACTACGCCCGCATCGACGCCGACGCCAACCGGGAGCAGAAGGCCCGCCTCAAGGCCCTCTCCCCCGCCGACATCACCGCCACCGAGCTGGCCGGCGAGAAGATCACCGCGATCCTCACCGAGGCCCCCGGCAACGGCGCTGCCATCGGCGGCGTGAAGGTGACCACCGAGAATGGCTGGTTCGCCGCCCGCCCGTCGGGCACCGAGGACAAGTACAAGATCTACGCCGAGTCACTCAAGAGCGCCGAGCACCTGGCCCAGATCCAGACCGAGGCCAAGGAGGTCGTCAACGCCGCCCTCAACGGCTGATCGACGCCCCAAGACGGTGCCCCGGACCACTCGCGGTCCGGGGCACCGTCGCGTCCGGAGCAGCTGCGGGTCAAGGCCGGAGCACGTCAGGGGATCTGCAGCAGCACGCGCCCGGCCGAGCCCCGGTCCACCAGGTCATGGGCCCGGGCGACCTCACACTTCAACGTGCCCGACGGTGAGCTGGCCGTCGGCGGCCGCGGCCGTCAGCTCCCGGGCCGCCTTCTGCTTGGCCTGGGCCGGGAAGTCGTCGCTGCCCAGCAGACGGAACACGACGTTGTCGAAGAGCAGCGGCCAGAAGTCCAGCCTGGGGTGGGTCTCGTGGCTGCCATAGGCGGCGATGGTGCCACCGTTGGCGATCACCTGCTGGTCGAGGGGCAGGTTCCCGGCCAGGTCCACCTCGATGATGCGGTGCACCTTCCCGCCGGCGATCTCTACCACCTGGCGGGCCGCACTCGGGTCGTCCAGCGCGACAACGCCGGCCAGCCCGGGCAGGGTCACCTGCTCACGCTGGGAGCCCCGGCGCACGGTGCCGACCACCCGGGCCCCGGCACGCACCGCCAGTTGGGCAGCCATCGAACTGACGGCCCCCAGCACGCCGTGGACCAGCACCCTCTGTCCGCGCACCGGTCCGCCGGCATGGACCGCCCGGTGCGCCGTGATGCCGGGAATACCCAGGCAGGCCCCCGTCTCCTCCCTGACCGAGGGCGGCAGCGGGACGGCAAGGTCGCTGGGGACGCAGGTGTACTGGGCGGCGGTCCCGAAGGCCCGGTAGGACTGGGCGCCGTGGACCCAGACCCGCTCGCCACAGCGCGCGGTGTCCACGCCGGGTCCGACGGCGTCGATGGTCCCGGCGCCGTCGCTGTGCGGGATGATGAGCGGGTGGGCGAGCGCCGCACCCTTCCAGGCGGTGCGCTTCTTGATGTCGCCCGGATTGATCCCCGAGAGGCGCAGGCGGACCCGGACTTCTCCTGGCGCGGGTTCCGGGAGCGGCAGCTGGCCCACCTGCAAGACCTCCTCGGCCGGGCCGGGACGCTCGTACCACGCCGCTTGCATCATCGTCGGGTCGGGCAAGGAGTCTCCTCAGGGCAGACGTGAGTCCGGGACCGGTCATTCCCAGTCGTCGAACTCGTCCTCGTCGAACTCGGCCGCCTTCAACTGGGCGCGCAGGCCGGCACGCTGGATGACCCGCTGGATCGTGAGGTCGCGCTTCTCGGGATTTCCCACGAAGCGGATGTCGCGCAGGCCCTGGTCCTGGGCTGCGGACTCGAAGACGAAGTGGCCGTATCCCAGGATCCGGCCCAGGAAGGGCTGGAAGACCGAGATGTCGAGGATTCGTGTCATCGGCATCGTTGCCAAGTGCTGGTCGAGCACCCCGTGGACGCGAAAGACGCGCATGTTGGTGATGACGAAGCGGTCCATGAACTCCATGTGGATGCGGACCATGCAGTAGCCGAACAGGGCCAGGCCCAGCAGCAGGCCCACCCACCAGAAGGTGCCCAGGGACCCCATGAACCAGAAGATCGGCAGGCAGGCCAGGATGCCCAGCGAGGGCGGCACGACGGTCACCCAGTGCTTGGCGACCTCGTCGATGATGAACTCCCCCTGGTCGACCAGCAGGTGACGGTCAACCTCGGGCGCCAGGAAGCGCGAGAGCAGGCTCATCGGACCAACCCGTAGTGGGGCGCGGTGGGCATCAATTGCCGGCGAGGGCGCTGAACAGACGGCCGATGGCGGCCACCACGGAGCGAACGCCGCTGGCGAATTCCTCGGGCTCGGTGGCGATGTAGTAGATGATGAAGGCGACCAGCAGCGTCCACAGGATCTTCTTGACCCATTCGGGCATGGTGTTCTCCTCGTTCAACGTGACCCGGGGGTCATGGGGAAGGCGCGGCCCGCAAGCGCGAGCGCAGTCTGCGGTCAGGTCAACTATGCCGCACGAGCACCGGTTCTGGCACGGTGACGCTGGCCAAGTCTGCACCACGACTGCAGGGGCGGCAGGTCGACGGCCACAATGCGTGCCCCAGCTCCGTCCGCCGGACGGGCCTGTGAAAGAGTTGGGTCATGGACAACAGCGATCTCTTCATCTGCATTGACCACGTCGGTCTGGCCGTCGCCGACCTCGACGAGGCCATCAAGTTCCACACCGAGAAGTTCGGCTTCCGCGTCCTCCACCAGGAGGTCAACGAGGAGCAGGGTGTCGCCGAGGCGATGCTCGGCACCGGCACCCAGGAGCCCGAGAGCGCCCAGATCCAGCTGCTGGCGCCGCTCAACGAGAACTCCACCATCGCCAAGTGGCTGACCCGCAATGGCGGCCCCGGCATGCAGCAGCTCTGCTACCGCGTTGCCGACATCGACGCCGTCTGCGCCACCCTGCGCGAGCGCGGCCTGCGCCTGCTCTACCCGGAGCCGAAGACCGGCACCGGCGGCGCACGCATCAACTTCGTGCACCCCAAGGATGCCGGTGGCGTGCTGCTCGAGCTGACCCAGCCCCCGGCTGACGCCCAGCACTGACCCAGACCCATCCGCCGGACGGCGGCGCTCCAGTGA
>NZ_JBHWOO010000038.1:0-4602 GCF_043424415.1 Luteococcus sp.
TAGTGGTGGCCGCGGTGGTGGGCCTGATCGCCGTGCGCATCGCTGCTCGTCCCGCTGATGACAACCATCATTTCGGCCACGGTAAGGCGGAATACGTCTCCGCCCTGGTCGAGGGGGCGATGATCTTCGTTGCTGCGACGCTGATCGTGGTCACCTCAGTGCAGCGCCTCCTGGCTCCCCAGCCACTCGAACAGGTCGGCCTGGGTCTGGTGCTGACCCTGGTGGCCTCCGGGCTCAACCTGCTCGTCGGGCTGGCTGTGCTGCGAGCGGGCAAGCGTTACCGTTCGGCCGCGTTGGCCGCGGACGGACATCACCTGCTCACCGACGTGTGGACTTCGGCCGGGGTGGTGGTCGGTATCGCCGCTGTCGCGGTGACGGGGTGGTACTGGCTCGACCCGGTCCTCGCCCTGGCAGTGGGAGCCAATATCCTCTGGACCGGCTACCGTCTGCTCAAACAGTCCCTCAGCGGACTGCTCAGCGCGGCCCTGCCGGCGGCAGAGATGGAGGAGCTGACCGGCACTCTCGCTCGGTTCAGCCACACCCACGGCGTGACCTTCGCCCCACCCCGGACCGTGGAATCGGGTCGCCACCGCCACATCTACCTGGTCATGGGGGTACCCGGCCACTGGAGCGTCATCGACGCCCATGACATCGCCAACCAGTTGGAACACACCGTCGATGCGCTCTTCCCCGGGGCCGAGGCCTTCGTCCATATCGAACCCGACAGGGACCTCACCCCGCATTAACTCCAGGCCACCACCCCGGGGAGACCTACCCGGTCACCGGCATCACACGGGAATGGCCGACACCGAAGTTGATGGCTGACGGTCCCGGCTATCTGCCGGCCGATGCTCACCCTCGGGTGCAGGCATGCAGGCGCATCATTCTTGTGGCCACCGGCGGGTATCCCTCCCAGGCTCATCGGGGTGAATCGGCTTGATCGTCTCCCTTCCTGAGCGTCGTGACCTGCCGCGGGGACGCGTCGCGGAGACGGTGGGAGGGCGTGCGGCTGACACTGTCTCTTCCACTGTCGGTACTGGAGTGAAGCGGGAGGGGCATGGCCGGGGTGTCAGCTTGTGCGCCAGTTGGTCCACACCGCTTGTGCGCCGCTGTGGCCGGTCACCGCCACCTGGTAGATCATCCATACGGCCGCGAGCACCACCAGAACTCTCACGGTGATCACCAGCCACCGGGTGTGCCTGAGGCGGGTGAGAAACGGTGTCTTCCTGCTGATCCAGGGCCCGGTCATGACCACGAGCACGAGAACAGCGCCGGTGAACAACGCGGCACTGACCTCGAGTAGCCCGCCCTGCTCGGCGTGGGCTTCAATCAGGGGGTCAGACGGCAGGGCATGCTGGAGTGCCTCTCCCGCGCTGGCGGTCAGCAGTGTGAAACCCGCGGCCAGCACCGCCAGGACAACTGCCGGCCCTTCCAGGATCCGCCCCCAGGAGGGGCGCAGCGCGTAGACAAGACCGGTCAGGGCAGCGACCGGGGAGAGAACGACCACAGCGTGGAGAAACAGAATGTGGGCAGGAAGACCCAGGATTTCCAACATGACAAGCCTTTCAGGTGAGGTCTCCATGAGGCTTGGGGGAAACTCCTCTGAGGCCTGGAGGCCGGTGAGCTAGACGCTAAAGGATCGGGGGGTAAGTGCAGCGCAACGTGTCAGCGGCGCTGGGATAACCATGCCGTGAACAGGGCCAACCGAGGATGGTGTCTGTCTCCACGACACACATCTCACGGTAGTCCTCCCACCGGTGCTGTTGCAAATTGGGGCCAGGGTCCTGGTCAGCTACCTCCTGCATGATGTCGACAACGGTCACCTCGTCGTAGAAGTCATTGGCGGTGAGTACCTCGCAGTCAGTGGAGCTGGTGGGGTGGTCGGAGTCGGCCCACATAAGTCCGCACAGGAGGAGGGCTTCGGGGTTGAGGAGGAGGGGCGCGCTGAGCTCTTCTGTGGCGCCGGCGTCGAGGTGGTCGGTGCTGGTCATTGTCTGACCTTCCCGTCTTTGCCGTGCTGGTGATGAGTGTAGGTGGGTGTGGGGTGTACTTGACGGGCATGTAAGGGATTTCTTTTCCAGTTTCCTACCCTCCATTAAACCCGGGGCGAACCAACCCGGTATGACAAGTACGCGATCGTCTACCGGGCCGCGGTGATCCTGAAGGCGGTGCTCGCGTGGTCCAAACGATTGTCAGACACGCCCTAGTCCATCCGCTGCTGCTCGTGGTCCGAACAGAGGACACCATGACACCACCTGATCAGGGGCGCAGACTCGCCGGCGCCACCCCGGCAAGCGCACTGCTCGAGGTCGCCGGGATGGGTCATCACCCAACGCCGGGGGAATGGGCGCAGATCTTGGAAGCGGCAGATAGGCAGTTCGACCTAGGGCATGGGCTCGCTACGGGTGACCGGTGAGACGAGCCCGTGCGAGTGGTAGTAACCGAAGCCGTACTGCAGCTTGCGGGATGACACTGTCGTGCACACTTCGGCGCATCTCGGTAACAAACCTCAAGGTCTGATGGTGAGAACAGTGGCTCGTCTCGCTCAGGAAGCGGCCTCGACGCGGGTGGCGAGTCGTTCCACGCCTCCGCGGATCATTGCCCCGTAGCCCTCGGCGGGGAGCAGGTGAACTGCTGATTGAGCTTCCTGCACCTGGACGCGCGCCTTGGCCAGCTCTCCTGCGCGGAGGTAGCCGTCTCCGAGGTTCAGGTGCAGGCTGACAGCAAATCCGGCCGTGGACGGCACCCCCACAGGGACAAGTGCGTCCTCAGCGACGTCAGCGAATGCCGCCAGTGCTCGCTCGTCCCACGCGATCTCGTCATGGAGATCGTCTTGCTGATCAGCCAGATAGTGGGCGATCACGCAACGTTGCGCGGCGTCACGAGGGTCCGAGCGGTCCCAGCATGCTTGCAGGGCCTCTCGCGCTTCGGTACTACGCCCAGCAAGTGCCGTCTGGATGGCTTCGATGATCTCTTCCCACGTCTGCATACCCGGGACACTAGAAGGTGGGCCGCGGGGCCGGCTTGAACGAATCAGACACTGCGACACCCCCAGGGATGAGGGCACGGGAAGGCGGGGCCAGTGTGAGGGCGCGACACTCCCGTGCCAGATGCGCCTGGTCGGTGAACCCACTTTCCGCCGCCAACGAAGCCAGGGTCGCTGTGGCCCCCGTTCCCCGCGCCGCGCTGGTTCGGTGAAGTCGGATGATCCTGCGCAGGGTGGACAGTGGCATGCCGAAGACATCCTGGGACCGACGATGCACCTGACGCGTCGAGAGGCCGAGTCGAGCGGCGACTGCCGACACCGAATCTCCCCTCCACGCCGCCTCCAGCATCTGGACTGCTGCATTGTCGGCAGAGGTGGCATGTGCGGATGCGTACCCCAAGAGGACTGCTGCCTGTCGAGCAGGTGAGGTGCACGCGGCCAGTGTGAGCTTCAGCTCGGCGGCTTGTGCTGCGTGGCTCTGCAACTCGCTGAGCTCAACTCGCATGTCGCGCCACGGGCCCAGCGCGGTCCCGGCGAACCCGTGTCCCGTCACATAGCTGAAGCGGATCCCGATGACGGTGTCGAGCGCTCGGTCAGGAATCCAGGGACGCGTTGCCGGGCCAAGCCACCACACTGTGGAGTCTGCCCAGACGAGGCCGCATCGGCCGTCGGGGACATTGACATGCCCACCTGGCGCCACGGGCCCGACGGCATAGGCGAGGGCGAGACCGCTTGCTGGACGACGCCACACTTGAGCCATGGCATCAACCTAGGGCACCCAGCCGTCTCCGTTGCTAATCACTCGCCCTGCACACGGAGTAGCGGCAATCCGGAAAGAGCGAGCCTGCAGGCGTGGCCTGTGCAATCTTCACAGCATCTCGACAGCCTCGGCGCCTGAAGTGTCGAGATGCAGCGAAGATTGCACAAACGCGCGAATATGATGCATACCCGCATCGGGGCCCTGGAGCTTGACCGGTGGGGTGCTCGTCCTGCGGCATCGGACCGCAGTTCGCGGCGGGGTGAAGGATCACGGGCACCTTGGGTTCCGGTGGAACCGGCTAGGCTGGCCCGGCCCGAGCCCTCCCACGACTAGAAGGCGCCGCCCAGTCATGCTCGATTTCACCGTCCTGCCGGTCAAGTCCTGGGAAGTGGTGAACCCGGACGCTGTGATCGTCAGCCGGATATTCGAGACAGCTTAAGCACCCCGGAGCAAGGACAACTGATGTCTTGAGGTTGGGCTTTTCGACCCTGGCCCAACTTTGCAACAGCACCCCCACGCTCACGCGCCGCCGGTGACTGTCCCTGCCTGACCACCTGAACCGAAGTCCTTCGGCCCGAGCTGACCTACCAGTTCGTGGAACAACTAGACGACGACGTGATCTGGGTATCATTCCTGCCCGAAAATTTTGGTGGTGCCCGCAGCAGAAAACAACCGATCACCGACGGACCATCGGCGGATCGAGGCTAAGTGTTGCATTTTCCCAACAGTCCGCCGAAGCCTTCGGTGGACTATGTGAGAGCTACCTTCCCTACCCAATACAAAACTCCCACTATCCCTAGGAGGAAGAATACTGTGTTCATCGCTCCATTGGCGTAGCAGAGTTTCAAGCAAAACT
>NZ_JBHWOO010000039.1:0-16143 GCF_043424415.1 Luteococcus sp.
GCGACCTGCTCGCCTGGATGGCCATGCTCGCCCTCCAAGGCCCTGCGCGGCGATGGGAACCCAAAACCCTGCGGCACCGCCTGTTCACTCTTCAACGCCACCTTGGCCCACACGGCAAGGCGCACCATCCTGCACCTCAAGCAGACCAGCCCCTGGTCCACAACCATCCTGGACGGCTGGAACAGGCTCTCCGCACTCACCCCACCCTGACCCAACCGTCACCCGCCCCGACGACCAGCAGTAGCCATTCGGCAGTGGAACCGACGCCCACCCGCAACGACATGCGGGAACTTGTCACACCCACATGCCAAAATCACGACCACGAGACCGGCAACAACGCTGGACCATCGACCAACCAACCCTCATGAAAGATCGAGGCTAGCGGAACTCCAGGCTGACGTCCCTTGCATGATCGGCACATTCTCCGGACTCCCAAGACTCCCCCCTGACAGCCCATGAGGTATAACGATCAAAAGCATAGGAGCAATTGGCTTTCGCTCGCGCCTGACGCCCACTGGCAAGACCCGGGCACGATATAGTCGCGTAGTATTTGTTGATGGTCACATAACTCAAGTCTTTTTTCTGACTTTCACCGCTCGCTTCATCAGGCTGCCAGTGCAGCCATTCTTGCTGGTGGTTGAAACAGTACTGTCCGCAAAGGCTGGAGAGGCAAGTGAAAATAAAACCAGCGAGGAGATGCCCATTGCAGAAACTCGAGCCACTACCCGATTCATGAGAGGAACTTCCTTCCAAAATTCACGCATTGAGCGCGTAGACAACATAAACTGCAATGAAGGGCATTATTACTTCAAGAGCCCCAAGGATCGCCGAAACCCAACTCCTGCCAACAACGGCCAGCACCAAACTCACAAGACCAATTACGGGCGCCAAGAGAAAAGCTCTGGACCCATACACTGCGGACGCCACCGTAATGAGGAGCGCAGCGACGAAGAGAACCAGGGCAATCTCATTGGTGGAATTTGGATGGGACGCTTCACGACCAACCCTCGACATCAGCACTTCACCTTCATCTGAGCGGAGAAGTAAGCCTTCACTGCATTCGCAGCCAGTTTTTCGGTCCGATGCATCCGGCTGTAGTCTCTGTTAATTTCAGCGATCAGCGCGCGATCACAATCGCAATTGAAGTAGCCCTTGCTGCCGTAGCACTTGTCATGATTCATACATGCGCGGTCCAACAGGTCCTTGGGGGTACCCGAACCATACTTCGGACCACACCAGTTGCCCCACACGGGTAGGCGCAAGCTCAGAGGTTGCACTTGGGGTGAAGACTTACCAAGAGGGGGCGTGGTAAGAGTATTCGCATCAACCAAGCGATTGTAGATGGCTCCTGAATCCAGGATGTCCTGAGAAGCACCCGCTCTCTCTGCCGCCGCCGAGTCGAAATACTTCCTCGTTGGCGACTGAGTCCGCGGCACCAAGAAGGTGTGGAACGCACGCTCGAAATTAGCCTGTCCGTCGGTGATATCGACATCACCCACGGGGGGCCCAGCAATTGCCGGAGACAAACTCGCGTAGTTCATGCCAACGGCGAGCGCGAAAGCGAAAACAACCGCTGACACGAGACTCCTCCAGAAGCCGGATCTGTCTCTCATTTAGATTCCTCTGCGATATGATTTAGGGCGTTTCCTTCAGGGTAGGTCCCCGGGGTAGGTGCGTCAACGCCCCGCGCGAAATCGTGGACTTTCAGACACAAAGCAACGCAGAAGACCTCCAAGGCATTGACAGCCGGCTGGTCGACCGACACAATCTCGGGTTCACCGCAGAAGTGGGCGAGGTCAGCTCGATCAAGGCGAGACGGTACAGGGGGCCAGAACTTCACCGACTCCCCATGCCGAGTCTGATCACCAGCTCCTTGCGGCTCTCGAGGTCGACCTCATGGCAGCGCAGTAGGGGCAGTTACGGACTTGTCCATCACGAATCGTGATCCAGGTCGCCACCGGGTCAGGACGCTCTTCTGCGGCAGGCCAAGGACGCACACCAACGCGGCATCCCCACCGAACGCACTGATGCAATCGCGCTCATCTGCTGTCGGCGGATCCGGCAGCAAGGTTGCCCTGGGGCGCCCTCCGGCGTCACCTATGAGGTGCTGTCGGGCTTCTCCTGTGGACGGGCGGCTGTTGGAAGCTCCCCGTTCAAGCCCGGTGGGGAGCTGCGTCGACTGCCCCGGGGCGGGAGGTGTGGTTACACGGAACTCCTGTGTTCGGGCAGACCCCACGGTGGCACCTGTTCGTGTGCTCTTCTTGCCGGCAACCGCGCAGTGCGATGGTCAGTCCCGCTGTGTGGTCGCCGACATGGCCCCATTATGCCGCGTTGGGCTACTGCTCCAACGATCGGTGTCCCAACGACATCTGGAGGCGCACCAGGTAACCGTCGGGGTCCTGCACGAGGAACTGGCGAACACCCGCCGCCTCACTCGGACTGATGCGGTACCACTTCTCTTCCGGCTCCATGGACAAGGCCAATCCGCCTCGTGGAGCTGCCTGAGTTGCACGGCAACATCGGGCACGGAGATCGGGAAGCTGATCCCGCGCCCCAAGGGAGGGTCGAAGGGTGCCGTGCTCCACATCCTGCCGATGCCCGCCTGGTCGAGCATGAGGTGCGCACCGCCCAGGGCGAGGTAGGCGAAGCCTCCTCGGGTCTGTCGTAGAGCACCTCGAAGCCCAGCAGGTCGCACCAGAACGGACAGACACGCTGCAGTCGGTCACGGCCTGCTCGGGCACAAGAGACGGTTCAGCGCTCAGGGCCACCAGCCTCTCAGAGACATCTGCCGAACGCCCTGTGCTGCCGTTGATCTGGCGCCAGGTGGGGCCGAGTCGGACCGTTATCCCGGGGCCAGATGAAGTTGACATAGCCACGGCTTCGGCCTGGGCGACTATGACACCGCCACCGGTGACCTCGACGTGCCCACCGAGCGCGCCGAGGAGCTGGTCGGCTTCGTGCAGGAGGCCGACGTCGACATGACCATGAGCCGCTACATGGGCCTCGATCATGGCGCGGTGCAGCCTGTGGAGATCCTCTTCGGCGGGATCGACACCATCCCGACCATTCCGGTCTTCGTCAACGGCGTGGATGGCCCCTGCGTGCCGATGCGCCGCATCCGCCAGACGGGCGAGGCCATCGGCCGCTGGGTGGCCACCTGCGACGAGCGGGTGCTGCTGATCGCCTCGGGCGGGCTCTCGCACGACCCGCCCGTGCCGCAGTGGGCCACTGCCAGCGAGGACGTGCGCAAGTTCCTGCTCGACGGCCGCAATCCCACGCCGGAGGCCCGCCAGGCCCGCCAGCAGCGCGTGATCGACTCGGCGAAGGACTTCGTCGAGGGACGGGCCACCATCCGCGACCTCAACCCCGAATGGGACAAGGAGTTCATGCGGATGTGCGCCGAGCACGACGTGGCCGGCCTGGACGCGCTGACCGCCGAGCAGATGGTGCGCGATGCCGGCAACTCCTCGCACGAGGTGCGCACCTGGGTGAGCGCCTTCAGCGCCTTCGGGGCGATCGGCGACTACCGCGTCGAGACCTCCTTCTACCGTGACATCAAGCACTACATCGCCGGCTTCGGCGTGATGACTGCCAGCCAGTCAGCCTGAGCCGAACCCCGCGAAAGGACACACCATGGACATCACCTACGACTCCACCTCGAAGTTCGTCCAGACCAGCAAGCACCGGATCCACATCAACGAGGCCGGCTCGGGCAGCGAGGTCGTCTTCATGCTGCACGGCTCGGGCCCCGGCGCCACCGGCTGGAGCAACTTCAGCCAGAACATCCCCGTGCTGGCCGAGCACTTCCGCGTGATCGCGGTCGACATGCCCGGCTGGGGCGAGTCCGACCCGGTCACCTATTCCGGGCGCGACCACTGCACCGACCTGGCCGACCTGATGGACGAGCTGGGCGTCGACAAGGCCGCTGCCGTGATCGGCAACTCGATGGGTGGCGGCACCACGGTGCGCTTCGGCTACGAGCACCCCGAGCGCGTCGAGAAGCTCATCACGATGGGTTCCAGCTCGGGCAGCGCCTCGCTCTTCGGCGCCGCCGGCTTCACCGAGGGCCTGAAGGTGCTGCAGAAGGGCTACCGCAACCCGACCCCTGAGGTGATGCGCGAACTGGTGGAGGTGATGACCTTCGACAGCTCCTTCGCCACCGACGAGCTGGTGCAGGCCCGCGCCGAGATGGTGGCGGCGCATCCCGAGCACAACAAGAACTTCATCGATGGCACCGGCAAGCGCGCCGTCGTGGAGCTCGACTTCGCCAAGGTGCGCACCATCACCGCCCCGACGCTTCTCTTCCACGGCCGCGACGACCGGGTGGTGCCCTTCGAGCACTCGCTGCGCCTGACCTCGCTGATCCCCGACTCGCGGCTGCTGCTGATCAACCGCTGCGGCCACTGGCTGCAGATCGAGCACGCCGAGGAGTTCAACCGGCAGGTGCTGCACTTCCTGGGCAAGTGATCCCAGGGGTCCGTCCACAAACAACACCGAGGGCGGCCGTCACTGCATCATCTGCAGTGACGGCCGCCCTGACGGTGGTTTGTGGACGAGGCCCCTACCGGGCGAGCCCCTGCCGAGGGGCCAGGGCCGTCACCAGGACGGCCAGGACCACCATCGCGCCGGTGAGCACGGTGACCCCAGGCCAGGCCCAGCCGCTCCACGCCCACCCGGCGGCCGTCCCCGCCACGGAGCTGCCCACGTAGTACGCGAACAGGTACAGCGAGGCGGCCTGGCCGGTGCCCAGCCCCTGCGACGAGGCATGGGCCGCCACCCAGCCGGAGGCGACGCCGTGGGCGGCGAAGAAGCCGATCGACATCAGCGCCAGGCCGGTCACCACCAGCCACAGCGGACGCATCGCCACCGCCGCGATCCCCAGCAGCTGCAGGGCCAGGCCCCCGAGCACCACCAGGCGGGGGCCGTGCTGCTCGGTGGCGCGGCCGGCGCGGGCCGAGCTCCACGAGCCGAAGGCGTAGACGACGAAGACCAGCCCGGCCACGCCCACCGAGAGGGAATAGGGCGGCGCCTCGAGCCGGAAGCCCATCACATTGAAGCAGGCGACGAAGGCCCCCATGGCCAGGAAGGCCAGCGCCATCAGGGCCAGCTGCAGCGGGTCGCGCAGCAGCCGCAGCGTCTTGGCCGTCAGCCGTGCCGGGGCCAGCGGCTGGGCGACGAAGTGGCGGGAGGCGGGCAGCAGCAGCCGCACCGCCACGGCACAGGCCAGGGCCAGCAAGCCGATCCCGGAGATGGACCAGCGCCAGCCGAACTGGTCGGCCAGCACGCCCGAGAGGAGCCGCCCCGACATGCCGCCCAGGGCAGTGCCACCAATGTAGAGGCCGGTGGCGCGCCCGGCCGCCGAGGGGTGCATCTCCTCGCGCAGGTAGGCGACGGCCACCGCCGGGAGCCCCGCGACGCACACGCCGAGCACGGCCCGCAGCAGCAGGAGAACGGCCCACTGGTCGACCGCGGCGCTGGCCAGGGTGACCAAGGCTGAGGCGAACAGGCTTGCCAGCATCACAGTGGTGCGCCCGATGGCGTCGGAGACGGGCCCCAGGAAGAGCAGGGCGATGCCCAGCGTGATGGTGGTGGCCGAGACGGTCAGGGTCGTCTTGGCGGGGGTGACGCCGAAGTGGGCGCCGATCAGCGGCAGCAGCGGCTGCGTGCAGTAGATCGTCGCGAAGGTGACCAGCCCGGCCAGGAAGAGCGCCACGGTGGTGCGACGGTAGCCGGTCTCACCGGGACGATGGCCGGGGCTGGTCGGGCTCACGCCTCGGGAATGTCCTCGTCGGGTGTCGGGTCACCGTCGGTGCCGATCCCGTCGGCGAAGGCCGCCTCAGGGGTGGTGGCCTCGACGGGGCCGGAGGGCAGGCCGCCGAAGGTGCCGATCAGGCCCTCCTGCTCGGGCTGGGCATCCGAGGAGTCCTCGCGCCGGTACTCCTCCACGGGGACGGCCTGCGCCGTGCCCGGCTCCTGCGCCGGCTCGTCAACCGGGCGGCCGGAGTCGAGCTGGTCGAGCTGCTGCTCGGTCTGCTCCACCTCCTGTGGCGCCGGCTCGGCGCTGGGGGTGGCGGCGTGCGTGGGGTCCAGCTGCGGTTCGCTCATGCTCTCCTCCTGAGGGTGGGGTGCTGCAGGCTCTCCTGTGGTGAAGCTCTCCATGGGCACGACGCGTGGCCTCGTGTCCGGCTCGTCAGTGGCGGGCTCCGCGGCGGGTGCTGCCGGGATGACGGGCGACGGCTCGCCGGGCAACACGGGCTGGGTGTGCATGATCACCGGCGGCTCCCCGGCATCCTGCTGGGACTCTTCGGGGACTTCGGTTGCCTCGACGGGTTCGGGCGCCTCGGGCGTGGGTTCCTCGACCGGCTCGGGCTCGGGTAGCTGCGTCTCGACGGCCTGGGGTGCCTCGTCCAGTGCGGGTTCGGCCTGGGGTGCCTGTTCGGGCGTCTCCACCGGCGCGGCCCCTGCCTGTTCTGCCGCCGCAGCCGCCTGCTCGGCCGCCTTCCGTTCCTGGGCGGCGCGTCGCTGCTCGCGCGCCCGCTCGCGCTCGAGTCGTCGC
This sequence comes from Luteococcus sp., assembly GCF_043424415.1. Taxonomy (NCBI): domain Bacteria; kingdom Bacillati; phylum Actinomycetota; class Actinomycetes; order Propionibacteriales; family Propionibacteriaceae; genus Luteococcus; species Luteococcus sp. Next base: position 6,557 of record NZ_JBHWOO010000039.1, read on the forward strand.
TGCTCGGCGGCTTCGGCCGCCTGGCGGTCCTGCTCGGCCTTCTCGGCAGCGACCCGCTCCCGTTCGGCGGCCTCGGCGGCATCACGCTCTGCCTGGCGCTCGGCCAGCCGGGCCTGCTCGGCCTCCACCTGCTGCGCCTGCTCGGCCCTGATCCGTTCCATCTCGGCGGCCTTGGCGGCGCGGCGGGCCTCGCGGGCCTCGGCCTCGGCACGCTCCCGCTCGGCCTTCTCGGCGGCGGCCTTCTGCGCGGCCTCGCGCCGGGCCTGTTCCTCCGCCTCGGCGGCGGCCTTCTCGGCCTCCAGGTAGCCGGCATGGCGCTCCACCTCGGCGGCACTCGACTCGTGGCGCACCGCGGTGACGCCCTGCTCGCGGCTGAGCCAGTGGATGCGCTGGCTGCCCTCCACCGTGGTGCGGCCGCTGACCGGATCGACCACCAGGCAGGTGCCCTCGTCGATGGCCACCAGACTGGTCAGCTCACCCTTCTCCAGCGCGGCCAGGCCACGCTCCAGGCCACAGACGTCACCGTGCACGTCGATGCCCAGCCCCACCAGGCCCAGGCCGTCGCGCAGCTGCAGCTCCTCGGCGCCCTCGCTCCACACCTCGGGAGCCACTTGGCGGCCGCGGAAGCGCCAGCCGCCCACCACGGCGCGCTTGGCGACGATCGCGGCCCCGGCCGAGAAGCCCAGGTAGGGGACCCCCTGGCGCACCAGCTTCGCGATCAGCTCGCGCTGCGGCAGCAGGGCGTCGAGATAGCCGGGGGTCAGTCCGCCGCCTACCACGATCCCGGCGAGCTCCAGCGGCGCCTCGGGCCAGCGGGTCTGGTTGCTCGACGGCTCCGGCTCGTCGTCCAGCCAGACGGGCTCGATCTGGGCCTCGGGCCAGCGCTGCCGGATCGGCTCGGCGAGGTCGGCCAGGTGGTGCCCGGCCTCCTGCTCGGTGCCCAGCAGCGCGACGGCGATGCGCGTGCCGCGCTTCTTCGCCTGGGCGACGAACTGGTCGTGGACGCTGGCAAGGGAATCGGCGGGGCCGCCACCCACGAGGTACAAGGTCATGGACCCAGACTAGTCAGCCTCGCCGGTCGGCGCTCCCTGTCGCGACGAAGCTCCCGTGAGGGGCTCGTCGCGGCAGGGCTTTGGCAGGTCGGGTCAGCGACGGGCCTCCGGGCGTCCGGTGCGCAGGGCCCCGGCCAGCTCGCGGGCCTGCCCGACCACGGCCGGGTCGTCGGCGTCGACACTGCCACTGGCCACCCGGTCGACCAGGGGAAGCGCCTCGGCGCTGACCAGCGGCTCCCAGTGGCGCGACAGGCTGGCGTTCATCTGCAGGCGGGTGGCGGCGGCGCGCAGCCGGCTGGCAATCTCGGTGGCCTCCGCCTCCTGGGCCGCCGAGGAACGCGCCACCCACAGCACCATCAGCGTGATGAACACGTCGCCGGCACCGGTCATGATGACGAAGGAGTGCCACCAGGGCTCCAGCCAGTCACCGAAGTGCACGGCCAGCGAGACCACCTGGATGACGGCCCACAGCAGGGTCAGCACGGCGCCGGTGCGCAGTCGGCCGGACAGCACCACCAGGTGGATCAGCGCCGAGGCGGTCCAGGCCATCCACAGCGGATAGTCGATCTCCGGGGAGGTGGGCACCAGCGACAAATTGACGAACCAGGCGACGACGGCCACCACGAAGATCAAGCCCAGCGCCCACGGCCGCAGGGCGCGGCGGCGCAGCACGACGGCTGCCACCACGCCGATCGCCAGGGTGGCCAGGCCCACGGCCAGGCCGAGGCCGGGACGCTCCACCTGGCCGGCGGCCAGCAGGGTCATGAAGAAGCTGGTGGCCAGCATCGGCCAGGCCGTGCGGGTCAGGCGGCTGCGCACCAACTGGTCGGGGGCCTCGCGCCAGGCGGCGCCGCGGCTGGTGCTTTCCTGGCGGGGCCAGCGCAGCAGCACCTCGCCCTCGGCCCCGGGGGTGACGAGGACTTCGCCGCCGATGCCGTCCATCAGCTCGAAGACGCGACGGTCACAGCCCAGACGGTCCAGGGGACGGTTGCCACGCCTGGGGTCGACGATGTGCACCTCGCGCTGGTCGTCGTCCTCCTCGACGCGGATGCGGGCCTTCGACCCACCGCGGGCGAGCTCGTCGGCGAGCAGTTCTCGGGTGGCCTCCCCCATGGCCAGGGCCATGGCCATCGGTGCGGGGGCGGTGGCGCCGTCGACGACCACCCCCGCCCGGACGAGTGCGGGGATGGTGGCCAGCAGGTCCTCCACGCGGGTGGTGCGGCGCCGACCGGTGGCGTCCTGGACGGCGCTGCGGGCATCGCGGCAGATGTCGACGGTGCGTCGGGTCGAACCGCCGGCGGCCACCTGCTCCAGTGCGGGCAGCACCTGCTCGTCGAGCAGGCGGCGGGCCTCGACGCGTCCCTGCTCCTGGTCCTCGGCCTCCGACTTGGCGGCGCGGGCGGTCAGGCTGCGGGCAACGGCATCCTCGCGGGCTTCGTCGATGGCGATGATGGCATTGCCGAAGAGCAGCACCAGGGCGATGGGTTGCAGGATCCACAGGTGGTCGGCGAGGTCCTCCCAAGTGGAGGTGCCGACATAGGCGTGCTGCACCAGCATCATGGCGACGGCAGCCACGCCGGCGAAGACGAGGTGGTCGCGGTGCCGGGCCGACCGCATCGCCAGGGCGACGATCGGGAAGGCCCAGTAGCCGGGCAGCAGGTAGTCGGCGAGGTCGAAGGTGCCGGCCTGGCGCGCCATGAGCGCGATGCCGCCCAGCAGGAGGGCCAGCATCGCCCAGGCGCTGGCCAGGTGGTGGCGTGGAAGGAAGAGCGCGACGGCGGTGTAGAGCTGGGAGGCCAGCAGCAGGGCCGTGCCCAGCGCGGCGCCGGGGCTGGCGGCCAGGAATTCCAGCACCAGCGGGATGGTCTCGGTACTCAGGCTGAGCGCCAGGGAGCCCAGGCCCAGCACCTGGAGGGCGCGGGCGGTGGAGCTGCCCTGTACCTGGCCGGTGCTGCGGCGCGGCGCGGCGTCGCCGGTGTCGGCGGTGTCAGCGGCCCGGCGGGCCGGACTGTGGACAGAATCTGCGGTTGACACGTCTTTCCCCCGATGGATTGTGCGGTGCCACGAACAGTCGGGCACGAGCAGTCATCATCGGGCATGAGGGCGCCCACCGTCGCATCCGGGGCTCCTGGAAGAGCACAGTGCCAGGAGACTCTTGGTGGGCAAGGCCTCGTGTGGTGACCTGTGTCCTGCTGGCCGGGACAAGCCTCAGCGGCGCCCGGTCAGCTCGTCGAGGATGCCCGGGACGCTGCGCTCGATCGCCGCCAGCGTCTGGTGGAAACCGTCCATGCCGCCGTACCACGGGTCGGGCAGGCCCTCGCCATCGGCCGCCTCAGGGTCGTAGTCGCTGAACAGCCGCAGATTCGTCGCCCCCGGGACCAGGCGCAGCATGCGGTCGACGTGGTGCTGCTCTGCCGCCACCACCAGGTCGGCCTCGCGGATCTCCTCGGCGGTGACCTGGTGCGCCCGGTGGCCATCGGTCCGGTAGCCAGCCTCGGCGAGCACCTCGACGGCGCGCGGGTCGATCGGGTTGCCCTGCTCCTCGTCGCTCACACCGGCCGAGGTGATGCGCACGTCCAGGCCCTGCTCCTCGGCCAGGCGGCGGGCGACCCGCTCGGCGATCGGGGAGCGGCAGATGTTGCCGAGGCAGACCATGACGACGTGTGGGGTGTGTTCCATGAAATCAAGACTGCCATGCGGGTGGCGTCGGGGCTGAAAGGATGGTGTCTCGCCGCACTGGAGGAGACGACCGATGGATCTCAAGGGCAGAAGCTTCATCAAGGAGGCCGACTTCACGCCGCAGGAGTGGCTGGGGCTGCTCGAGCTGGCCGCCGAGCTGAAGACCGAGAAGCGCGAGGGGCGCGAGCGAAAGCGCCTGGCCGGGCGCAACATCGCACTCATCTTCGAGAAGACCTCCACCCGTACCCGTTGCGCCTTCGAGGTGGCCGCCTTCGACCAGGGCGCACACACCACCTTCCTGGACCCGGTGGGCTCGCAGATCGGGCACAAGGAGTCGATGGCCGACACCGCCCGGGTGCTGGGCCAGATGTTCGACGGCATCGAGTACCGCGGCCACGCAACCCACGGCGTCGAGTTGCTGGCCAAGTACGCAGGGGTGCCGGTGTGGAACGGGCTGACCAATGAGTGGCACCCCACCCAGATGCTCGCTGACCAGCTCACGATGCTGGAGCACGGCTCGAAGCCGCTGGACCAGGTGACCCATGCCTACCTGGGTGATGCCCGCTACAACACCGGCAACTCGATCCTGGTCTCCGGCGCGCTGGTGGGGATGGACGTGCGCATCGTTGCCCCGGTGGAGTACCAGCCGGAGCGGTGGGTGGTCGACATCGCCCAGGGCATCGCCCGACAGACCGGCGCCCGGATCACCGTCACCGAGGACGTCGCCGCCGGCGTGCAGGGATGCGACTTCATCTCCACCGACGTGTGGGTCTCGATGGGGGAGTCCAAGGAGGTCTGGAACCAGCGCATCGAGGTGCTCAGGGACTACCAGGTCAATGACGCGGTGCTGGAGGCAGCCGGCAATCCCGAGGTGAAGTTCATGCACTGCCTGCCGGCCTTCCATGACCGCTTCACCACGGTGGGGGAGGAGATCTTCCAGGCCACTGGGATGGACGCGCTGGAGGTCACCGACGAGGTCTTCGAGGGGCCGGCCTCGGTGGTCTTCGACCAGGCCGGCAACCGGATGCACACCATCAAGGCCGTGATGGTGGCCACGCTGGCCGGGTGAGCGGCTCGGCTGTCACCCACGCTCCCCGAGCTTGTCGAGGGCCACACAGAAGATCTCGGAAGATCTGGTCCGCTGGGGGGACCAGATCTTCCGAGATCACGTCGTGAGGGCCTGGGGCGTCAGTCGAACAGGCCGCCGAGCGCACTGCCGGCACCGCCGCCACCGCCATTGGGCGTGGCGACGACGTTCTCGCACGGCTGCACGACGACGTGGCCCTGGCCGCGGAAGGCCATCTGCAGCATCTCGCCGGTGCCGCCGCGCAGCATCGACTTCACACCGCCGGTGTCCACCTTGATGTCCATCTGCACGCCGCCGGTCCACAGCACCACGGCCTGCGCATCGGCGAAGGTGGGTGCCTGGGCGACGTCGAGGGCCACCGGCTCGCCCTTGGTGGTGATGGCGACGAAGCCGGTGCCGCGCAGCTCCACGTTGTAGAGCCCGCCGGTCATCGCTGCGCCGCGGGCCTGGATGCGGCGCACGTCCCACTGGATCGACTGGCTGAAGGCCAGCACATTACCTCCGTTGACGCTGATGACGTCGTTGTCCAGGTAGAGCAACTGGATGTCGGCGGCCTCGTCGGCCAGGAAGAGTTCGCCCGAACCGCTGGCCTCCATCAGCTGGACGCCCTCACCGGTGGCGGCCTGCTTGAGAAACTTCCCGATGCCGCCGGAGCCGCGGTTGGTGAAGGAGATCTGGCCCTGGTAGGCCACCATCGAGCCGGTGCGGGCCCAGACAGGGCCCTGCGCCATGTTCACCTTGAGCAGCTTCTTGTTCTGCAGGCTGAACTGGTGGTCGGAGTTCTTCTCGGCGTAGTCGTCGAACAGCGGTCCGTACAGGGGCATTGCTCCACCTCTTCGTCGTGGCGCAGGGGTGCGCCGGTCTGGTGTCTCGACAGTAGGGGCTGGCGGGTCCTCGCGAGGGCCGGCTCAGGGGAAAGTCCGGTGCGGGCCCGGCCTCAGTCGTCGCCCAGCCCGCGGGCCACCAGGGCGTCCCCGGTGCGCTGGGCATAGGCGACGGCCCCGACGACGCCCGGGGTGACCATGGCGAACCAGTTGCGCTCCAGGCCGCGGGCCCGGGCGGAATTGCGCACCTCGTCGAACAGCCCCACCAGGTAGGGCAGGGAGCGCAGCATCAGGGCGACGGCCAGGCCGAAGCGTTCCGAGGGGAAGCCCAGGCGTCCCAGCGGCCGGGTGGCGCCCACCAGGGCGTCGACCAGCACCGGCGCGGGGGTGGTGAAGGTGAGCATCCGGCTGAGGTAGATGCAGCCCACCAGGTTGGCCGAGATCATCACGCCGGTGGCCAGTCCCTCGCCGAACAGGACGTGGTAGCCCACCAGGAAGGCGACCAGGACCAGCAGCCCGGTGCCCAGCCGCAAGGTGAGGCGGGCCGGCAGCCGGGTGGCGAGCAGCAGCACCACCGCAACGGCCACCAGGGCCGCGGCCAGCCACCACTCGCGCAGCAGCAGCGAGGGCAGGGTGCCGGCGAAGAGCAGCGCATACTTCAGCCCCACCGGCAGGCGGTGGATCACGGAGCGGCCGGGCAGGTATTGCCCGAAGAGCTGGTCCTGGGGCCTCATGCGTCCATCAGCTGCCGGTAGTAGTCGACGGCACCGGCGGCCGGTCCGTCGTGCACGATCCGTCCGGCCTCGACGACGATGGCGCGGTCGGCGCGGGCGGCCAGTTCCAGGTCGTGGGTGGCGACGACCAGCTGCTGGTCCAGGCCCATCAGGGCGCGGGTCACCTGCATCCGGTTGCGCAGGTCGAGCAGGGTGGTGGGTTCGTCGGCCACGACGACGGTGGGCTCGACCGCCAGCACGGTGGCCATGCTGACCAGCTGGCGCTCACCGCCCGACAGGTCGTAGATGGACTGGTCGGCCACCTGGCCCAGGCCGCGCGACTCGAGGATCTCGACGGCGCGGGCGCGGCGTGCCCTGCGGTCCTTGATGGTCTTGCGCAGGCTCAGTTCGAGGTCGTCGGCGGGCGTGCTCATCACGAGCTGGCTGAGTGGGTCGGTGAAGACGAAGCCGACGTGCTGGCGCACCTGTTTGGCCTCGCGGGCCGGGTCGAGACCGTCGACCAGGACTCGCCCCGAGGTGGCCTCGACGAGCCCGTTGAGCAGGCGCAGCAGGGTCGACTTGCCCGAGCCGTTGGCGCCCAGCACGGCGATGCGCCGTTCGGGCAGCTCCAGGCTGATGTCGTCGAGCAGCCGCTTGTGCTGCTGGCCGCCCTCGCCCCAGACCGGGACCTCGACGACGACGTGCTCGAACTGGATCATCGGGCGGTGGCACCGCCGGTGGTCTCGGTGCGGGTGGCGTCGTGCGTGGCCTGGCCGAGGGCCAGCATCGGGAAGGCCTTGTGCACGGCGACGGCGATGACGGCGGCCAGGATGGTCTTGAGCACGTCGCCGGGCCAGTAGGCCATGTCGAAGGTGAAGGCCCTGCCCAGCGGGATGTCGCCGTTGTAGGACATGCCGAGGATGCCCAGCGGGTGGGTGATCAGCGCACTGCACAGCAGGCCGCACAGCACCAGGCCGACGGTGGCACCGGCCAGGCCCTTGCCACGGCCCATGCCCCGGCGCAGGACCGCGTAGGAGAGCAGGCCGCAGACGAAGGCGTAGATCGGGAAGGCGATGATGAAGCCGGCCGAGGGCCGGGCGAGCACGCCGAGGCCGGCCGAGCCGCCGGCGAAGACCGGGATGCCGGCCAGGCCGACCACGACGTAGAGCAGGGTGGCCAGCGCGGCGCGCCACGGGCCGAGCACCATGGCTGCCAGGCCGATGGCCAGCGTCTGCAGGGTGATCGGCACGGAGCTGCCCGCGACGCTGATGCCGGGCATCCACACGGTCACGGCCGCGATGAGGGCGGCGAAGACGGCGATGAGCGCCAGGTCGGTCATGGGATTGCTGCGCTTCACGGAAGACTCCTGTTGAACGGTGTTCAATGACGGGCTCACAATAGCGCCTGCCCGACGGCACCGGCCCACGAGGCCCGTGGCGTGGCAGGCTCGGGGCATGCGACCCACCCGCGAGCAGCTCGAGTCCTTCCGCAACCACGAGGTCCCGGACCTGTTGCCCGAGCCACTGCGGCTGCTGGTGGTGGGCATCAACCCGTCGCCGTGGACGGCCGCCACCGGCGCCCACTTCGCCCGTCCGGGCAACCGTTACTACCCGGCGCTGGCCCGCGCCGGGATCATCAGCCACCCCTTCGACGCCTCCGAGGGCTATCGCGACGAGGACCTGGCCGAACTGCACCGGCTGGGCATCGGCAACACCAACCTGGTGGCGCGCGCCACCGTGCGCGCCGACGAGCTGACCCGCCAGGAACTCCGCCAGGGTGCCCGCCGTCTGGAGCGCGTGGTCGCCGAGTGCGGCCCGGCCGTGGTGGCGGTACTCGGCGTCACCGCCTACCGCCAGGCCTTCTCCCGCCCGAAGGCGGTGCTGGGGGAGCAGCCCGAGCAACTGGCCGGCGCCCGGCTGTTCGTGCTGCCCAACCCGTCGGGGCTCAATGCGCACGAGACGATTGACTCGCTGGCCCGCGCCTATGCCGAGGCGGCCACGGCGGCGGGGATACCAACGACCAACTGAGGAACGCCCCAGGTCTGGTCGCACGGGGCCCAGGTGGACCCCCCAGCGGGGAGACTGTGACCATGCCGCAACTGCAGCCTGGGGCCAGGTGGGGCGGGCGACGGGCCCGTCGTCGCCGTTCGAGCAGTCATGGCCAGGCAAGCATTCACGACGAGGTGCAACGAAAGGCACCCGAGGCGCGTGGTGAGGGCATGACGGCCACCCTCCAGGCGCTGCCCGAGACCGGGCTGGGCTTCGACGAATGGCTCGGCCTGCGCGGACCGGCGCTGCTGTCCTTCGCGTGGATGGTGACCCGTCACAGGGAGGACGCCAAGGACGCCCTCCAGGATGCGCTGGTGGGGCTCTACCCCCGCTGGTCGCGGTTCGAGGACGCCGATGCGGCTGAAGCCTATCTCGGGCGCATCATCGTCAATGTCTGGGTGAGCAACGGGCGCAAGTCGGGCCGTCGCCTGGTGCCCGTCGAGGATCCCGGGGCCATGCAACCGCCGGTGCCCGACTTCACCGCGGCGCACGACGAGGCCGACATGGCCTGGCAGCTGTGTGAGAACCTGTCGCCGCAGCAACGTGCCGCGGTGGTCCTGCGCTTCAAGGAGGACTGCTCTTCTCCGACATCGCCCGCATCCTGGAGATCCCGGAGTTGACGGCGCATTCCCATGTCCACAGAGCCCTGGCTCGACTACGCACGATGATCGAGGCCACACGGTCGCAGGAGGCAGGATGAATCGCCACGACGACCAGCTCGACGCCGACTTCGCCGTCGAGGAGGCACTGTTCCGTGAGGCCTTCGCCCGCTACGGCGACGAGATGGCCGACGAGCCCGTCGCCTACGAGGGCCCCAGGAGCCGCACCGAACGCGCTGTGGGTTCGGTGCCGCCACGCACCCGATGGCTGGCGGCCGCCGCGGTCGTGGTGCTGATCGGCGGCTCGCGTTACCTGTGGCTGGACTGCACCAGCGATGCCGTCCCCGACCCGGCCGGCCCGATGGCGGTGCCGTCCAGCACGACCCCCAGCGCCACCCCGTCGCGGGCGGCCACCGCCAGTCCGAGCGCCTCCCCCAGCACCATCGAGCGTCCCCGCCCGACGGCCACCGCACGGCCCAGCACCACCGCGCCCACCCCGACGGGCGCCGGCGTCGCCTCGACCCGTCCGACGGCCGGGACCACAGGCGCCGCCCCGGACCGGCCTGGGACCGGGGCCTCAGGCAC
>NZ_JBHWOO010000040.1:0-18862 GCF_043424415.1 Luteococcus sp.
CCGGTGGCGCCGACACCAGTGACCGTCAGGTCCGGTTGCGCGTCGACCAGCGCACGGAAGGCCGCGACCAGCAGCGGCTGGTCGTCGACCACACCCACCCGAATCATCGAACCTCCTGAGACACGGGGATCGTGGCCGTCACCAAGAAGCGTTCGCCCACCGCTCCCGCGGCGAAGCTGCCGCCCAGCAGGTCGACGCGTTCGCGCATCCCGACCAGACCGAACCCGGGCGGGTGCGGGGGCTCGTCGGCACGCAGGGGATTGCTCACCTGCAACGTGACGCGGGAGCCGTCGACGCCCAACGTGAGGGAGGCCTGCTTCCCGCCGTGGCGCAGCACATTCGTCAAGGACTCCTGGACGAGACGAACCACCGCCAGCCGGGTGGCGACCGGCCACTGCTGTTGCCACCCGTCCAGCACGGCCGCATCGGGCAGGTCACATTCCACCTGCACTCCTGCTGCGCGGACCTGGTCGACCACCTCCACGATGGTGCGAAGCTCCCCGGAGACGTCCATCGTCTCGGTGGTGCGCAGCATGTGCACCACCGCCCGCGTCTCTGCCAGCGCCTGCCGGCTCACGTCACGGATCGTCGCCAACGCTGCTCGTCCTCCGGCCGGGTCACCCAGCGCCAGCGCCGTCGCAGCCTGCACATTGACGACGGTCAGACTGTGAGCCACCACGTCATGCAACTCCCGCGCGATCCGAGAGCGCTCCTCGGCACGGGCGCGATCCTGAGCGGCGGCGGCCTCTACCATCATCACCTCACGTTGCTCCGCCAGCCGACGGTCGTAGTCCAGCGCCACCCGGCGGCGGCCCGTGCACCAGACATAGGTGCCGGCCATCACGAGTACCATCACCGCATCCAGGCCGTAGGAGGGTGCTGGCATCCGATGAGTTGGGGCGATCAAGACGCCCAACAGTCCCAGGAGCAGCGCTGTGGCGCCCCATGCGGGCGGCTCCCACCGAGTGACCACCGCCAGCGACATCGGCGCACACACGATTAGGGGGCTCACCCCCAGATTCACCGGTGCGGCCCAGACGACCACACCCATCACTGCCAGCAAGGCATACGAGACGCAGAACATCGAACGGCGAAACACCCTTCGAAGAGCCACCGTTACGGACAAAACCAGGCACGTGGCCACGTAGGCAAGCACGAACCAGGTCGGGCCGTACATGGGCAACAGAGCCCAGCCCTCGAGGGTCGTCACGGTCATGGCGGCTGCCGCCAGGACCAGGTCCAACGAAGGAGGTTGCTTCACACCGCCAAGCTAGACCACTACAGGCCTTCACCCGTCCGACTGTCAACGAAGGCTGGAACTTGACCGAGAATCGACGTCGGAAAACTGAAAAGGTGGCGCCAGCGACCAGCGGCAGATCCGGACCTCACGGATCGACGTCAACGGCTGACATCGGTGGGGGCGTCCGGTGGCCCGTCGCTCAGCAAGCGGGTGAGACGCACACCGAGATCCGGGGGATACACCGAAGCGTTCGTGGACTCCAGATCCGAGGCGGTCCACCACCGAAATCCTTGCAGACTAGTCTGTTCGAATTCGCTGAGTTGCGTCGCTTCCGGCTCGAAGTGCGAGGTTCGGACGAGCAGCCAGTCCTCATGCACCTCGACGGTCTTGCCCGCGTATTCATAGACTGCGTCGCCACTCCAGACGTGCGTGCTGTCGGGCAGCTGCGTCAAGCCCGTTTCCTCCCAGGCCTCTCGAGCGGCCGCGGCATGGACTGTCTCGCCAGCCTCCACGCCTCCTCCGACGGGATACCAGTGCGAGAGTCCGGTGGCTGGGTCGACGCCGTTGGCCAAGAGCATCCGGTCGTCGGGGTCGAGCAGGATGAGCTTGACGCTGTGTCGCTTCATGGAGTCACTGTAGGCGGAACCTGCCGTCTGCAAATCGGTGGATGAGGATGCTCACGCACCGCTGGCGCGGACCTGGACAAGATCGTGAGAACCAGCGGGAGCGCCCGGCTCACTGATGCCGTGGTCAGATGCCTAAAACCGTCACAAGTTCCGGGGAACCTGCACCACCACACAGGGCTCAGGCGACGATCTCCACCTCATTGCCCTCGGCGTCGAGCACGACGGCTTCGTAGTAGCCGTCGCCGGTGGTGCGAGGGCCGTTGGTGATGCGGTATCCGTCGCTGGCCAGGCGTGCGGCCAGTGCGTTGACCGCCTTGGGTGAGCCGACCTGGATGGCGACGTGCCCCCAGCCGAGCTGGCTCTCACTGCGGGCGCGGTCGATGCCGGGGCGGCTCATCACCTCCAGCCGCGCGGTGTCGTCGAAGGACAGGAAGTAGGTCCTCAGCCCTGCGGTCGGGTTGTGGTACTGGCTGTTGGCGCGGGCGCCGAAGTAGTCCTCGAAGAATCGGCGCGCAGCTTCCAGGTCCTCGACGTACAGGGCGGCGTGGTCAATGCGGGTCATGCGCTCTCCTCGACGGTCGTGGGCAGGAGCATGCGGCCGGTGATCTCGAGGCCACGGGTCGAGAGGTAGGCCCAGAAGCGGTTCATGAAGACTGTCATGGAGCAAGAATCCGTGATCAAATGATCACGTGCAACGATCACTTCGACATAAGATGATCATCGGTGCCATGGGCGCCCAGCCGGTCTCGGTGGAGTCCCTGGCATCACTCACCGGTGCCTCGGCCGTCACCATTCGTCGAGACCTCGCCGACCTGCAGGGCCACGGGCTCTTGCGACGCGTCCACGGCGGGGCGGTGTCCGCAGACCTGCGTGGACGGCCCTTGCCCTACAGCCTGCGCGCCGCGGAGAATGCCGAGCAGAAGCAGGCCATTGCCCGGGCGGTGGCCGCTCTGGTGCGCGACGACATGTCGATCGTTGTCGACAACGGCTCCACCATGGATGCGGTTGCCGCGGCCCTGGCCGGACGGCAGGTCACCGCGCTGTGCATGTCTCTGCGGGCGGCGGTCGCCCTCGGCGGGGAGCCAGGCCCGATGGTCAGCACTCCCGGCGGTCCGGTCCAGCCACCGAGCCTGCGTGCGGGATCGGCGGCCTCGCTGGCGGCACTGGCCAACTTCCGGGCGGACCTCGCGATCGTCGGTGCCTATTCCGCCTCGCCCTCGGGCGGACTGACGGTCACCACCTGCGACGATGCCGCCATCAAGCGGGCGATCCTCGCCGCCTCGGCGCGCGTCGTGCTGGCCGCCACGGGGGACAAGCTGGCCCGCACCTCCGCCTTCCGCTTCGGCGCCATCGAGGACCTTGACGACCTGGTCACCACCCGCGACGCCCCGCCGGAGATGCTCGACGAGTTCGTCGCGGCAGGGGTGACGGTGCAGCTGGCCTGACGGATGATCGGCGCTGCGTCCGGCCGCTACTGGCGTGCCGCGCGACGAAAGATGCTCAGCTGCACGTCGGCGTCCACCTCGAGTCCGTCGACCACCTCGCCGTGCTCGTGGAAGGCATTGGGCCCCATCTGCACCAGGTCCTGCAGCGACCCGGCGTCCAGGTCCATGGTCCAGCGGATCCGCTGGCTCCAGATGGCCTCGAAGGCGCCCGCCATACTGCGGTTCAGCCGCGCCAGCTTGTCCCCCTCGATCCCCAGCAGGCCCAGGCGCTCCCGGGCCTGAGCCAAGTGGCCGGCATTCGGGGTGACCACCAGCAACAGGCCGCCGGGGCCGGTGACGCGGGCGAACTCGACGGGATTGCGCGGGGCGAAGACGCACAGCAGCGCGTCGGCCACGCCCGAGCGCAGGGGCAGCCCGGCCCAGGTGTCGGCCACCACCGATCCCATCCGGTCATGGGCCTTGGCCGCGCGTCGGGCCGCCATCGGCGAGACGTCGGTGGCCAGGCCGGTGGCCGCGGGGTGGGCGTCGAGCACCCGCGCCAGGTAGTGGCCGGTCCCGGCCCCCACCTCCACGATGCGGCGGGCCGACCGGGTGCGCGCCACCAGGGCGTCGACGATCGGCTGGTAGTGCCCGGCACCCAGGAAACGGGCCCGGGCGGCCACCATCTCGGTGGTGTCCGCATTGGCGGGCGCGGCCCGGCCCAGCAGGTTGACGTGCCCCTGCCGGGCCAGGTCGAAGCGGTGCCCGGTGCGGCAGCCGAGGGTGCGCTCGTCGAGGCTGAGGGCCAGCCCACAAGTGGGACAGGCAAGCCAGGAGGTGACCGGTGCGAGGCCCACGGGGCTCAGATCGTACGCAGCGCGCCGCCGTCGAGGGCGACCAGGCTGCCGGTGACATAGGAGGCGGCGGGGGAGAGCAGGAAGCAGGCGGTGCGTCCGAACTCCTCCGGACGGCCCAGGCGGCGCAGCGCGATCCCGCGCTCGGCGGCCTTCTGCTCCTCCTCGGCCCCGGAGTACAGGTCGGTGATCCTGCTGGTGGCGACCAGGCCGGGCATCAGGCCGAAGGCGCGTCCGCCCTGCGGGCCCACCTCGTCGGCCAGCTGCTTGATGAGCATCGCGAGGCCGGGGCGCAGGCCATTGCTGGGGGCCATCTGCTCCAGCGGCGACTTCGCCGAGGTGGACAGCACGAATCCCATGGTGGCCTGCTCATTGGCGCCGAAGACCGCCCGGGCCATCCGGATGGCCGGCAGGAAGACCGACTCGAAAGCACCCTGCCACTGCTCGTCGGTGGTGCCCAGGACGGTCCCCTTGGGAGGGCCACCGACGCTGACCATCGCGCCGTCGACGCGCCCGTAGTGTTCCAACGCCGTCTCCACGGCCTTCTGAGGGGTCTGCGGATCGGCCAGGTCGGCGGCCAACGTGGCGGCGTCCAGCTCCTCGCCGAGCTCCTGGAGCACCTCAGCGCGCCGGGCGACCAGCACCACCCGGGCACCCTCGGCGACCAGTTCCCGTGCGGTGGCCAGCCCCAGCCCCTGGCTGGCGGCCGTCACCGCGAAGACCTTGTCCTCAAGTCCGAGCTGCATCGTCATCCTCCTGGTTGGTCCCGGGGCCCGCAGTGGGCTCCGACTCGCGTGTGGCGAGGCGCTGCGCCTTCGCCTCGGCGCGACGCTTGTCGCGCAGGTCGTTGCGGATCAGCACCCCGACGCCGGCCACGGCGATCACGGTGAAGGTGAACCACTGCATCGCATAGGACAGGTGCGGGCCCTCGGTGAGCTCGGGCGGCACCATCGGCTCCAGGCCGCCGCCCTGGGGCGGGGTGGAGGAGATGACCCCCACATAGCCGTCGAGCACCCGATAGGGCAGCGTCTGGCTGATGGCCTCGGAGTTGACCAGCCGTACCTTGGCGTCGACGGGGGTGATGGCATTGGGCTTGCCGTTCTCGCTGCGCCGCACATAGCCGACCACCTCGACGGTGCCCTTCGGCGGCGGGGGCAGCACGGCCACCTCGTTGGCGCCCCGGCTGCGGGGCAGGAATCCACGCGAGACCAGGATCCAGTCGCCCTGCTCGGTGCGCATCGGCGTGATCGCCTCACTGCCGGCCTGGTCGGCCTGGTTGCGGTACATCGCCTGGATCTCGTGGGCGGCGTCAAAGGTGCCACGCACCCTGACCCGCTGCCACTGCTGGTCGTCGCGCACCTCGCCGCCGAAGACCTCCTGGTAGGGCTTCACGGGCTGCTGCTGGTAGGCGACGATGCGGGCATTGACCTCCCGTCGCCAGTCAAGGCGGTGCAGCTGCCACTCGCCCAGGCGGATGAAGGCGGCGGCCAGCAGCACGACGAAGAGCACCAGCGCCGTCCACCTGAGCCACAGTTTCCTCACCTGGCCGAGACTACCTGTCCGTCTCGTCCACTTCGCCCTTGATGACCTGCCCGGGGCTGATCGCCAGGGTTGGTGCGGGCTCTTGCGCGCGCACGACGGGCTGGCTGCGGTTGTCACGGTTGTTGGCCAGCACGACGGCGATGGCCGGCAGCACGGCGGCGCCGGCGATGGCGACGAACTTCCACAGGCCAGGCACGAAGAACATCAGGCCGAAACAGGTGGTGCGGATCGTCATGGTGAGGATGTAGCGGCGCTGGCGCATCTCGATGTCGTCGCTGCGGCCCACCCGCACCTCGGTGATGGGCACAGCCTCGTCCACGGAGCGGATACTGCTGCTGGTCACCACAGCGCCACCCTACGCCGGGGTCGTGGACGGGCAGCACCACCTTGATGGACGAAAGCTCCAAAGAAGCCCGCCCTGCCTTGTACTGCACGACACCCGGGCGGGGGTGGCGGTGTCCTAGCGTTGGAGGGTGAGCCCCAACCAGACCCCCACCCCGTCCATGGCACCCGAGAGCACCGGTGCAGCGGTCGAGCCGCGCAGCGTGCTGGTCACCGGTGGCAGCAAGGGCATCGGCCGCGCGATCGCCGCCGACCTGCTCGCCGCCGGGCACCAGGTGGCCGCCACCTACCGTTCCGGCGACGTCCCCGAGGGGGTGCTGGGCGTGCAATGCGACGTGACCGTGCCGGAGCAGGTCGAGGAGGCCTTCGCCACCGTCGAGCAGGTCCACGGCCCCGTCGAGATCCTGGTGGCCAATGCCGGCATCACCGCCGACGGGCTGCTGATGCGCATGGGCGACGAGGACTGGGACCGGGTGATCGAGACCAACCTGACCGGCACCTTCCGCCTGGTGCGCCGCGCGGTGCGTCCCATGATGCGTGGCCGTCACGGCCGCATCGTGCTGGTCAGCTCGGTGGTGGCACTGACCGGCTCGGCCGGGCAGGTGAACTACGCCTCCAGCAAGGCCGGCCTGGTCGGCCTGGCCCGCAGCGTCGCCCGCGAGGTGGGCAGCCGCGGCATCACCTGCAATGTCGTCGCCCCCGGATTCATCGAGACCGACATGACCGCCGTGCTCGACCAGAAGACCATCGAGGGCTACCAGGCCCGCATCCCGCTGGGACGCCTGGGCAGCACCGAGGACATCGCCGCGGCGGTGCGCTACCTCACCAGCGATGCCGCGGGCTATGTCAGCGGAGCGGTCATCCCCGTCGACGGCGGCCTGGGCATGGGACACTGACAAGCGCACACCACCCGCCCCCATCCCCAGCACAGAAGGCAGTCCATTGGGAATCCTCGAAGGCAAGTCCATCCTGGTCACCGGCGTGACCCACAAGACCTCGATCGCCTACCAGGTGGCCAAAATCGCCCAGGAGCAGGGCGCCACGGTCGTGATCAGCAATTTCGGCCGGGCCATGAGCCTGACCAATCGCGTCGCCAAGTCCCTCGATCCGGCCCCGGCCGTGATCGAGCTCAATGTCACCGACGAGGAGCACCTGGCCGCACTGCCCGAGACGCTGCGCGCCAACGGCATCGAGCAGATCGACGGCATCGTGCACTCGATCGCCTACGCCAATCCCGAGACCGCGCTGGGCGGCGGCTTCCTCACCACCCCGTGGGAGGACGTGGCCACCGCGCTGCAGGTCTCGGCCTTCTCACTCAAGAGCCTCACCATGGCCTGCAAGCCGCTCTTCGGGCCGGACGTCTCGGTGGTCGGGTTGACCTTCGACGGCCGCATCGCCTGGCCCACCTATGACTGGATGGGCGTGGCCAAGGCCGCCCTGGAGTCCACCAGCCGCTACCTGGCGCGCTACCTGGGCGCCGAGGGTGTGCGCTGCAACATCGTGGCGGCCGGTCCGCTGGACACCATCGCCAAGAAGGCGATCCCCGGCTCGCAGACCTTCAACGACTTGTGGGGCGACCGCGCCCCGTTGGGCTGGGACACCAATGACGCGGTGCCCACCGCAAAGGGTGTCGTGGCGCTGCTCAGCGACTGGTTCCCGATGACCACCGGCGAGATGGTGCACGTCGCCGGCGGCGTCCACGCCATGGGTGGCTGAGCTGCGGCTCGACGGCCGAAACTCAGTCCTGCAGCGCCTCGGCGGGCCAGGAGCAGGCAGCGCTGACCGCGTCGAGGGCGGCCTGCTGCAGCTCGCGCAGGTGGCGCTCCCGGGTGAGGACGGCGTGGGAGTGCAGCACCTCGTGCTGCGAGTCCAGCGCGGCATCGACGGCGCCGAGCAGCATCCAGGCACGTTCCAGCAGCGCCTGCGGCTGGCGGGGGAAGGCCCCGCCCAGCCGCGGCGCACCCTCCAGCTCCGGATGGGCGCCCCCAGAGAGGTCGAGCCCGGCCATCGCCTGGGCCGCGCTGGCCACGACGCGGGAGAGCTGCCGGGAGGCCTCCCGCGGGTCGGGGACGGGAAGCGGCCGTTCGGCGCGGGCGAGCCGCCACTGCACACCGGCACCCACCCGCTGGCCGAGCCAGGCGAGGCTGCCGTCGTGGGTCATCACCACCGCCTCGGCCTCCAGCGCCGCGCGGTTGACCTCCAGGGGGCCCCGCAGCCCGGCCATCCGGCCCGGTCGGGGCAGCAGCAGCGCCCAGACGGGGGCAGGGCCCAGTGCCCCGTGGCCAATACGGGCCAGGGCCAGGCGCAAAGGCACCCCGGCCAAGGGGTCGAGGCCCAGCAGCTGGTCGGGGTCGTGGACGTGGTGCGGCTCCTGGTGCTCGCTTCCTGCGTCCCGGCGCACCATCAGCTCGGCCTCGGCGGCCGTGACGGCCCCGTGGGACAGGCTGTTCAGGGCCAGGACCAGGCGCACGGACTCGTCGAACATGCAGGCGAGGATATCGATGCCCACCAGCTGCTTCGGCCCATGCCAGACTTGGGATGCGATGGTGCGTCCGATAGGTTTCACCCATGGCATCAGTGGTGGAGCTGTCGGGCGTCGGGGTCCAGCGCGGGAACAAGCAGTTGCTGGACGACATCAGTTGGCAGGTCGAGGAGGACGAGCGCTGGGTGCTGATCGGCCCCAATGGTGCCGGCAAGACCACCCTGCTGCAGATCCTGGCCACCCAGATGCATCCCACCCGCGGCATGGCCGAGATCCTCGGTGAGGTGCTCGGAACCATCGACGTCTTCGAGCTGCGCCCCCGCATCGGCGTCACCTCGGCTGCCGTGGCCGACCGCATCCCGCGCTCAGAGACCGTCCGCGACGTCATCGTCTCGGCCTCCTATGCCGTGGTGGGCCGCTGGCGCGAACACTACGACGAGATGGACCTGGGCCGCGCCGAGGAACTGATGACCCAGATGCGCATCGAGGACCTGGGAGAGCGCACCTTCGGCACCCTCAGCGAGGGTGAGCGCAAGCGCGTGCAGATCGCGCGCTCCCTGATGACCGATCCCGAACTCCTGCTGCTCGACGAGCCCGCCGCCGGCCTCGACCTGGCCGGCCGCGAGGAACTGGTGCGCACGCTGGGGGAGCTGGCCCTGGACGCCTACGCCCCGGCCAGCGTGCTGGTCACCCACCACGTCGAGGAGATCCCCCAGGGCATCACCAATGCGCTGCTGCTCAAGGAGGGGCGCATCATCGCCCAGGGAGCGATCGACGACGTCATCACCGATGCGTCGATGAGCGAGACCTTCGAGGTACCGCTGCACCTGGAACGCAGCCGCGACGGCCGCTGGTCGGCCCGGGCCGTGTGGCAGCGCCGGGCACTGGACGCCGACAACTAGGAGATGCAGCGATGACTCCCCTCGAGAACGACCTCGCCGGCTGGTTCGGCGACAACCTCTGGGCGATCTGGGGAGTCCTGTCCTTGGGCCTGGCCACGGCCGAGATGCTGACCCTCGACCTCACCCTGCTGATGCTGGCCGCCGGCGCCGCCGCCGGGGGACTCACCGCACTCGTCGCGCCCGGCCTGCTGTGGCTGCAGGTGATCGTGAGTCTGGCCGTGGCCACCGCGATGCTGGGCCTGCTGCGCCCCACCCTGCTGCGCCGCACCCGCGAGTCCATCGGCTATCGCTCCAGCGTCGACAAGCTGGTCGGCTCGCAGGGGCTGGCGACGGCCGCGATCACCCCCAATGGCGGCGAGGTGAAGGTCAACGGCGAGCTGTGGAGCGCCCGCACGATGGGCCCGGGTGACGTGATCCAGGCCGGTGACCCGGTCGAGGTGTACGAAGTGGACGCGACGATGCTGGTCGTCTACCCCGTCACCGGTTCGGCCCAACATCGAGAACTGGAGTTCTGATCCCGTCGTGCCGCGACGGGGTAGGCTTCAACGAAGGAGGAGGAGCACGTGCCTGACATCGGATTCATCCTGATGATGCTGCTGGTGGCCTTCGTGGTGGTTGCGCTCGCGCAGTCGCTGCGGATCATCAAGCAGCAGCAGATCGCCGTGGTGGAACGCCTCGGCAAGTTCAGCCGCACACTCGAGCCGGGGCCGCACCTGCTGGTGCCGTTGATCGACCGGGTCCGCTACACGATGGACATGCGTGAGGAGGTGCAGGCCTTCCCGCCGCAGGGCGTGATCACCGAGGAGAACCTCATGGTCAACATCGACTCGGTCATCTACTTCCAGATCGTCGACCCGGTGCGTGCCGCCTACGAGGCGCAGAACTACCGCGGTGCCATCGAGCAGCTGACCATGACCACCCTGCGCAACATCATCGGCGGCATGGACCTGGAGCGGGCCCTGACCAGCCGCGAGGAGATCAACCAGAAGCTGCGCAGCGTCCTGGACGAGGCGACCGGCAAGTGGGGCATCAAGGTCAACCGCGTCGAGCTGCGGGCCATCGAGCCGCCGGCCACCATTCGCGACGCGATGGAGAAGGGCGCGCGTGCCGAGCGCGACAAGCGCGCCTCGATCCTGCTGGCCGAGGGTCAGCGCCAGTCGCAGATCCTGTCGGCCGGCGGTGAGCGGGAGTCGGCGATCCTGCGCGCCCAGGGTGATCGTGAGTCCGCGATCCTGCGCGCCCAGGCCGATCGCCAGGCCCAGATGCTGCGCGCCGAGGGCGAGGCGCAGGCGATCACCACCGTCTTCAACGCCATCCACGCGGGCGAGCCCGACCAGGGCCTGCTGGCCTACCAGTACATGCAGATGCTGCCGGCACTGGCTCGTGGCGACTCCAACAAGGTGTGGATCGTGCCGAGCGAGCTGAACGATGCCCTCAAGGGGCTGGGCTCGGCCGTGACCGGCACCGACCTCGCCGAGAAGCTGCAGGGCTTCGCCCCCAGCGACAAGTCGAAGTTCACCGCGCCCGAGAAGGTCGACGTGATGGCCGAGATCCGGGCCCAGACCGACCAGGAGCGCGCCCAGAGCGACGACGTGGTCCAGTCGGTGATCCAGGAGGCAGAGAAGCTGTCGATCCCCGTGGCCCGCTCCCGCAAGAGCGAACCGGTCGCGGTGGGGGAGACGCCGGCCCCGGAGCAGTTGGGCGGGGCGAGTGCCGTCGACCAGACTGCGGCCATCGGGCGCGGCGAGGCCCCTGACGGCCAGGAGGGGCTGACGCAGGAGGTGCCCCTCGGTGAACCTGCCCAGTCCGAGGCGGTCCAGCAGGAGGCGGCCGAGCCGCACAATGAGGGCCTGGCCCCCGGTGGTCCGATGTACCAGACGGGCTGGGAGCCGCCGGCCAAGGGCCAGTGATCCTGGACGAGTATCGGTGACGCACGCGAGGGGCGGGGCTGGTGGACGATTCCACCGGTCCCGCCCCTCGTCCTGTGCCGCGGCTTGGACGACCCGCCGAGGCTGCGACCGGGCAGTGGGTCAGTCCCGGTCGTCGGGTGCCGTGGCGGCCCAGCCGGGCGGCGTCGTGGTGGTGAGGCTGGTCGCGGTCGGCCGTTTCCGGGGCACCTCCTGGTCGGCCCCGTTCGGCTGTGGCGGGGCACCCGGGGTGACCGGGCGGACCGCCGAGCCCAGCGCCTTCTCGAGTGCCTGGGCAAAGGGTGACTGCCCCGAGGGCCTGGTGTGCTTGCGGATCTCGGCCATGGCCCGAGCCTAGCCAGCGGTCGCGGCCGGGCGGGACGGGGCGTCGGTGGTGCGGGCGTGACGGCTCGCCAGCACGCTGCAGGCCATCAGCTGCAGCTGGTGGAAGACCATCAGGGGGAGCACCAGCAGACCGACATCGCCCTGTGAGGCGAACATCACCGTCGCCATCGGCACACCGGTGGCCAGCGACTTCTTGGTGCCGCAGAACTGGATGGCGATCTGGTCGGCCCGGTCGAAGCGCATCCAGCCGGCCACCGCCCAGGTGAGCCAGAGCATGAAGGCCAGGAAGACCATGCAGATCACCACGAGCCGGACGATGTCCATCGGTTCCACCTTGGTCCACATGTGCTCGCGCATGCCGGCGCTGAAGGCGGAATAGACCACCAGCACGATCGAGGCCTGGTCGACGAGCTTCAGCTTCTTGTGGCGGGCCACGAAGCCGCCCACCCAGGGCCTGGTGAGCTGGCCGACCATGAAGGGAACCAGGAGCTGGAAGACGATGTCCAGCACCGAGCTGGCGTCCAGTTGCAAGCCGCCGGTGGCACCCATCAGCAGCAGCGCCAGCAACGGGGTGAGCACCACGCCGATCAGGTTGGAGAAGGAGGCGCTGACGATCGCCCCGGCCACATTGCCCTTGGCGATCGAGGTGAAGTTGATGCTCGACTGCACGGTGGAGGGCACCAGGCACAACCACAGCATCCCCAGGTAGAGCGGCTCGCTGAGGATTCCGGGGACCAGCACCTGCATCGCCACCCCGATGGCAGGGAAGAGCAGGTAGGTGAAGGCGAGGATGGTGGAGTGCAGGCGCCAGTGCTTCAGGCCCGAGAGCGCCTCCTGCGGCGACAGGCGTGCGCCGTAGAGGAAGAAGAGGACAGCGATCATGATCTTGCTGGCCCAGGAGACCACCGGGACGGCCGCCCCGGTGGCCGGCACCAGGGTGGCCAGCACCGCCGCCGCGATGATGGCCATCAGGAACCAGTCGGTCTTGGGCATCGTCAGTCTCATGATGCAGGCCAGCCTATCCACGGCACGTGGTGGCGGGGTGGGAATCCGTCGGACCACTGCCGGGATGGGTCCGGGCCTAGACTGCGCCCGTGCCCACGATCGTCGACATCAGCGACCCCGCCGACCCGCGCCTCAACGACTACGTCAGCCTGCGTGACACCTCGCTGCGGCAGTCGATGGAGGCGGCGGAGGGCCTGTTCATCGCCGAGGGCGACAAGGTGATCCGCAGGGCCCTCGAGGCGGGCTACCAGCCGCGCTCCTTCCTGCTGGCGCCCCGCTGGGTCGACGAGCTCTCCGACGTGCTGGAGGGCTGCGAGGCGGAGGTCTACCGGGTGGACTTCGCGCTGGCCGAGCAGGTGACCGGCTTCCACGTCCATCGCGGGGCGCTGGCCTCCTTCGAGCGCCAGACCAGGCATCGGCTCGACGACCTGATGGAGGCCCAGCGGCTCGTGGTGGTGGAGGACATCGTCGACCACACCAATGTCGGCGCGATCCTCCGCTCGGCGGCAGGTCTGGGCTGGGACGGCGTGCTGCTCTCCCCGCGGGCCGCCGACCCGCTCTACCGGCGCTCGGTCAAGACGTCGATGGGGGCGGTCTTCAGCCTGCCCTGGGCGCGGATGGACTCGTGGTCCGATGACCTGGACCGTCTGCGGGCGGCCGGTTTCACGATCGTCGCCCTGGCCCTGCGGGAGGACTCGACGAGCCTCGACGAGCTCGCCGCACGGGTGGCGCCGGGGCAGAAGCTGGCGGTGCTGATGGGGACCGAGGGGCAGGGGCTGAGCGAGCACTGGCTGGCGCAGGCCGATGCGGTGGTGCGCATTCCGATGGGGCACGGCGTCGACTCGCTGAACGTGGCGGCCGCCACGGCAGTGGTCTGTTACGTGCTTCGGCCCTGATTGCGTCTGCCGCGGGCGTCCTGCTTCGGGTCTGTCTTCCGGGGAGGTGAAGATGACAGGGTTGAATGGTGTCAGGTACTTGACGATCTAAGGTACCTGAGCACATGATGGAGTCATGGGACACGATCCGCAGATGCTCAAGGGGGTGCTCGCCCCACTCCTGCTGCTGCTGCTCGACCGCAGGACCGACTACGGCTACTCCGTGGTCACCCGCCTGCACGAGGCGGGCTTCGACGAGCTGGGGGAGGCGACGGTCTACCCGGCGCTCACCCGACTCGAGAAGGCCGGCCTGCTGGCGTCCGAACTGCGCCCCTCGACCTCGGGGCCGGCGCGCAAGTACTACACGACCACCCCGGCCGGACGTGCCGAACACGTCCGGCTCCTCGGCGCCTGGCGTCAGCTCGCCACGGCCGTCGAGACCGTCATCGAGGAGGAGAGATGAACCTGCGCACCGAATGGCTGGACACTCGCTACGACTTCTGGTTGGACTACTACGGCGTTCCCGGCAAGGCCCGGCGCCAGCTCCGGCGCGAGCTGAAGGCCAACCTGGCGGACTCGGTCGCCGACCGGGGCTGGGAGCGCGCCCGCGACGGACTGGGCAGCATCCGGCTGCTGGCCAAGGAGAATGCCGACGCGCTGCGTGATCCCCGCAAGCCCGCCTGGAACTCGGGCGCCACCGCGGCAGCCCTCGCCTTCGTGCTCATCCTGGGGATGGCCCTGTTCGGCAGCGTCGCCTTCGGGGACGCGGTCCGGGCCTCCTCGCTCCCGGCCGGGACCGAGATCGAGGCTGGACTCACGATGATGCCGGGTGTCAAGGCCTCGGCCGCGGTCGACCAGGGCTTCATGGTCGCCCTGTGGATCAGCCCGTGGCTGCTCTTCGGGCTGCCTGCCCTGGTCTTCCTGCTGGCCTCGCGGGTGTGGCGGCTGGTCCTGGGCGGACGGGGGAAGGCCGCAGTGTGAGGTGCGGGACGGGTCTGGACGCTCGGCTGGGCCTGCCGGACGGCCGGGACGCCTGGATGGACGCAGGAGCCGACCTCAACGACGCCGCTTGCTCCCGCTGCCGCCATTGGCCCACTGGTCATAGCTGAAGTTGCCGGCGGTGGAGACCGCCAGCGCCATCAGCCCGGCCATGAGGGCAGCGCAGTACTCCCAGCCGCCCTGGCCGACCAGCATGCCGTTGTGGCGGTGGATGAACCAGATGGCCCCGGCCATCTCCAGTGCCAGCAGGGTGCACACCACCCAGGTGTAGGCACCCAGCACCAGGCAGGCGCCGCCGAGCACCTCGAGGGCCGCCACCAGCGGGGCGACGATCTCGGGCTGCGGGATTCCCCAGGCGGTGAACTGCTGGATGGTGGACTGGATGGTGGGGGCGGTGAACTTGCTCCACCCGTGCAGCACGAAGACCACCCCGAGGACGGCGCGGCTGACCAGCAGGATCAGTCCGCGCAACGGATTGTCCTGGAAGGGGCTCTGGGTGGGGTGCATCAGGCCTCGTCGCGGCGGCCCTTGGGGCTCAGGGGCCAGTCGTCGGGGTAGAGGTGTGCCAGGTCGGCCACCTGCTCGTCGAGCTTGCGACGGGCCCGCTTGCTGAGCCGGTCTCCGAAGACCGTGCCGCCCAAGTGGTCGGTCTCGTGCTGCAGGCAGCGCGCCAGCAGGCCGGTGCCGGTGAGGCTGATCTGGTTGCCGAAGGCGTCCTGGCCCTCGCACAGCGCCTGGTCGGGGCGGGCCAGCGGCTGGTAACCGCCGGGCCAGCTCAGGCAGCCCTCCTCGGTGGCGTCCAGCTTGCGGTCGCGTCCCTCCGGCAGGGTGACCACGGGATTGCAGAAGACGCCCTTGTGGTTGACGAGGTCCTCGTCGGGGCAGTCGTAGATGAACAGGGCCAGGTCGACGCCCACCTGGGTCGCGGCAAGCCCGACGCCCTGGGAGGCCTCCATGGTGGCGAACATGTCGCGGATGAGGGTGTGCAGGTCCTCGTCGAACTCCGTCACCGGGCGGGTGGGGTTGTGCAGGACGGGTTCGCCCCAGCGCGTGATGCGGCGGACGGTGCCTCCGGTGGTGAGGTCGTCGAGTGTGCTGGCCATCGCTGGTGTGCCTTCCCGGGGCTGGGCCCCGCTGTCCTGGCCGCCTCTGGTCGGTGGCCTGTGATTCGTCGACGCCAAATCTACCGCGTCGCCCGCCGGGTCCGAGTCAACCCATCCTGGGGTCAGCACCGGGCCAGTATCGGCAGCAGCACCGGGCCAGTATCGGCAGCAGCACCGGGCCAGTATCGGCAGCAGCACCGGGCCAGTTGCGTCGGCAGGGCTCAGGCCAGCGGCAGCAGCCGTGCCGGCCGCGTGACGGCCACGGCATCGACCAGTTCGAAACCGTCGGGGGCGCGGCGCAGGCGGCGGACCTCGTCGGAGTCCTGGTTGGCGACCCACAGCTGCCCATCCACTTCGCGCAGGTCGCGCGTCTGGCTGCCGCCCGTGGGGCTGAGGTCCACCAGTTGCAGGTGCTCCCCGTCACGCCAGGCCAGCATCGCCAGCTCGTCGGTGCCGCGGTTGGCGAGCACCAGGTCAGCCCCGAACCAGACCAGACCGGAGGGCTGGGACTGTCCGGGGCTGCTGGTGGCCGACAGCTGCTGACCCACCCACCATCCGGTCGACCAGTCCAGTCCCTCGTGACGCACGAGCACGACGCGGCCCGAGAGCTCACCGGCAATCGCCAGGTACAGGTGCCCGTCGAGGGGGACGGCGCTCCCGGTGGCCTCGTCGTGCCACGGCACGGCGTGGCGGGGGCCGGTGCCGGCGGGCAGGTTCACCGAGGTGACCAGGGTGGGGCTCCCTTGGCCGTCGACGCCGACCACGTGCAGCTGGTCGGCGCCCAGGTCGCAGACCGCCACGTGCTCGTCGTCGAGCCACAGCGCCTGGTGGGCGTGGGAGGAGTCCTGACGTTCGGTGTCGGGGCCGGAGCCGTCGAAGGCAAGACGTCCCCGCGCCCCCTCCAGGGCGTCGTCGATGGGGGTGGCGTGGATGGTCACCTCGCCCGAGCCGTAGTGGGCCACCGCGATCCACGCACCGGCGGGGCTGACCGCCAGGTGGCAGGCGTGTGCCCCGCCGGTGGGGACCTGGCTGAGCACCTGGGCCTCGCCCTGGTCGATGCGCACGAGGCTGAGCAGGGACTCGGCGAGCTCGCTGCAGGCCAGCACCCGTCCGTCGTGCAGCTCCAGCCAGCTGGGGCTGGGCAGGTCGAGCACCGGGGTGGCCGTGAGGCCCTCGCTGTCGGCGTGCACCAGCTGGAGGCCGCCGGTGCCCTCGTCGTCGGTGTAGCACCCGACCAGGACTGTGGTGGGCTGGCTGGTCTGTTCGCGTGGGGTGCTGTGTTCCATGGGGGAAATCTAGACTCGTCCCATGGCTGCCACCACCCCCCGATCGCACGAGCGCGTGGAGCTGTGTGCCCCCTTCGCCTCCGTGCTGGACGAGTTCGTCGCGTGGCTGCGCGACGAACGACGCAACTCCCAACACACCGTGCGTGCCTACCGAGGGGACGTGGAGGCACTGCTGCGCCACGTGCAGGGGAGGGGCATCGAGCGGGTGGATCAGGTGCGGCTGCGGGACCTGCGTGGTTGGTTGGCCTCGATGCAGGCCGATGGTGCCAGTGCCGCCACCCTGCAGCGTCGCAGCGGATCGGTGCGCGTCTTCTTCGGCTGGGCCCGCAGGGAAGAACTGGTCGAGACAGATCCGTCGGCCACTCTCAGGTCGCCCAAGGTCCCGCGGCGCCTGCCGCCCGATGTGAGCGCCTCCGACCTCGACGTGCTCTTCGCCGCGGTCCAGGCGCGTGTGGCCGAGGAGGAGGGGCCACTCGCCGCCCGAGACCAGGCGATCCTCGAGGTGCTCTACGCCAGTGGGATTCGCGTCCAGGAGCTGTGTGGGCTCGACCTCGGCCACCTCGACCTGGGGCGGGGCACCGTTCGGGTGCTCGGCAAGGGCGACAAGGAGCGCGTGGTGCCGATCGGCGCCCCGGCCATCACCGCCGTCGAGCAGTGGATGGCCCGACGTCCGGAGCTGGTCCGTGCCCAGGACCCGACCCCCAAGGCGCTCTTCCTGGGGGCACGGGGAGCCCGCATCGACCCGCGGGTGGTGCGCAGGGTGGTGCATGCCGCCCTCAACGCGGTGCCGCAGGCGCCTGACATGGGTCCGCACGGCCTGCGCCACGCCATGGCGACACACCTGCTGGAGGGTGGGGCAGACCTGCGCACCGTGCAGGAGGTGCTCGGCCACACGTCGCTGGCGACCACGCAGATCTACACCCACGTCAGCAACGAGCGGCTGCGCAGCGTCTTCGAGCAATCGCATCCGAGGGCCTGACCGGCGGCCGGGTCGAGGCGCTGGCCGGTCAGGCCATGGTGGGGGCGTGGTCACAGCGCACCTGCCGGGTTCACCAACGCTCCGTCCTGCCAGACCATGAAGTGCAGGTGGCAGCCAGTGGAATAGCCAGTCGTGCCGACGCGGCCGAGCTGCTGGCGCTGCTGCAGGGTCTGGCCCGGCGCCACGTCCAAGGACTGCAGGTGGTTGTAGGAGGTGCGTATCCGTCGACCTTGGATGGTGCCGTGCTCGACCACGACGCGGTTCCCGTAGGCGATGTTGCGTTCGGCCAGCACGACCTTGCCTGCTGCCGAGGCCAGCACCGGGCTGCCGCACGCGGCACCGAAGTCCATGCCGTCATGCAGTTTCCACACGTGGAGCACCGGATGGAAGCGTTGTCCGAAGGCGGAGGTGACCGGCCCCGACGACGGCCGCACCAGCCCTGAGGACGAAGCGGGCAGAGCTCCGAGCAGGAGGTCGGGGAGGCCACCGCCCCGCGGGGCGGGCGGCCGGGGAGGCCGGAAGCCTCGCGGTAGGAGGCGCACCACCGCGTCGTCGGTAGGTCGGGTCGGGTCCAGGTAGGTCTGCTGGTGCTTGAGGCCCCAGTGCAGGCAGGCCGAGACGCAGTGTGTTCCGACGGTCACCGTGCCCACGACCATTCCCGTGGTGACCAGTTGCCCCACCTGGACCGCGGCACGCACCGGCTCCAGCGTCGTGTGGAAGCCGCCGCCCAGGTCAATGGTCATCACTTCGCGGCCCGCGACGGGGCCGGCGAAGATGACGGTGCCGTCGCCGGGGGAGCGCACCGGCATACCGACCTCGACCGGCAGGTCCACGCCCCTGTGCCCGCGCCCCCACTTCTCCCGTGGTGCGTCGAAGGGGCGGGCCGGGGCACCTTCGACGGGCGGGGTGAGTCTTGGTGGGGCAGGCAGGGGTGGGGCAGGCAGGGACACC